>JAAZUV010000017.1 GCA_018623995.1 Methanobacteriota archaeon | reverse complement strand
CATAGTTTACATCCCACGGATTCAATGGGTTCGCTGCCCAATGGTTTTCTGTTGTCGGATTGTCCATTCCATACAAAGCATAACAATACTCCCAACCATCCGGAATTCCATCGGAATCAGAGTCAGGATGCGTTGGATCGGATACGCCAACGAGGGTTCGATTGAAGTTGTTTTCATTGAAGGAATTGATGGTGTTCATTCGACTCACAGACTCAGGTCCTTTGGCCATAAAGTCATCAATCAATGCTTGCCGAGCTTGCAAGATGGTCATCCCTGTTTCTTCCATGTAGGCGTTCATTGCATCCTCACCAAAGTCCACGATACCAACAGATGCAGGAACTGAGGTTCTGTTCAGGTACTTGCCCCATGTTCGTGCTTCCCATTCGCGCAGGTTGGAGTAACGCTCGTCCAAATCGATGGTCCCGTCTCGGTTGCAATCGTAACTATCACCGTCTGAATCAAGATTAACATCGGTCTCAATCAGTGGATTCAATCCCCATCGGTTTTCGTTCAAATCCCATGAAGTAAACCAGTATTCGAACCCATCGTACATACCATCATCATCGGTATCCGGATTGGTAGGATCCGTCATTCCAAGGAGAAGCGAAATGAACACATTCGGAGGTTCACCAGATTGCCAAGCATTGAAGTCGTCCAACAATCGCTTTCCACGGGAGTCCTTTGAAATGAGAATTTGGAAGACACGCTGTGCCTTTTTCGTAGGCTGTTGGACGTCTCCATCTTCATGCATCAATGGAGCATCTGCCGGTGCATCAATTCCATTCTCTGGGTTTGAGGTTGCTAGAGCAAATTCTTGCAAATCAACCAGTCCGTCGTTGTCACTGTCAAAAGTACCGTCGCCTGCAACGACTGGATTCAGTGTCCACGTTTGAGCAGAAATGTTCCACGCAGTGAACAGCAACTCGAGGCCATCGATGATGCCATCTCCATCCGTATCGACGTTGTTTGGATCACCCGTTGGACCCGTGAGGTTGTACTGGTCCGAGGTCATGTAGGTGCCAAAGGAATAGGTTGTCGACGCTGAAGGCCATTGTTGGAACGCATAAGCCGAACCAAGTGTGGTGACAAACCATTGAGGAGAGGAACGATTGGTGTTCGTTTCCGACAGACTCGAATCAATGAGGTTGTATTCTTCCCAGTTGGTCATCCCATCATCATCGGCATCCAACCATCGATCGCTCGGTTGCAACGGATTGAGTGTCCATTCATCGTCGATAACGTTCCATCGTGCAAACCAAATTTCCCAACCATCCGGCATTCCATCATCATCTGAATCCGCACTGAACGGGTCTGTCGAGCCCTTTTCAATTGAAATTTGGCCTGCAAGAATCGCACCACTTGCTCGAGTTGCGAAGTCGGCCTCTGGCAGTCCAAAGTCCGAAATGTTGTCGAACAGGTCTGTCGTGAAACCATTCGGTAATTCCATACCGTCCAGTGTTTCATTGTCCAGGAAGAGGCCTGAACGAATGTGATATTCGAGGTAGTTGACAAACATCTCGTTCTGGGTAAGTACACCATCCTTGTTGACGTCGTACCCGTCACCATCAGGGTTTTCAAACAAATCCGAACCATTCAACGGGTTGACACCAATACGGAGTGGTGACCATGTGCATTGACCATCGGCTTCCCAACCGTCAGGGAGGGTATCACCGTCGGAATCAACGAGATTTGGATCTGGGATAGACCATGTTGCGACAGATTCTGGCGACTCACCGAACTCTTCGAACAAATCACCTTGAAGACCAGCCTCGCGAACCAGCGACCATTGATATTCACAAAGGTTGGCCAATCCATCTTGATCGGCGTCCCATGACGCATCGTCTGCACGTGTTGGATCGAGTGACCAGTTGTTCCCACCCGTAAAGGAAGTTCCAACCCATCGTCGATGTTCTATCTCCCATCCGTCAGGCATTCCGTCTCCATCCGTGTCCAACACGGTTGGATCGGTGCCAACATCGATTGAGTTCAGGCTGCTGTAGGTCGTCCTTGCTTGTTCACCCAAGGCTTCGTCACAGGTGTACACCAGTTGTGGTGTGTAGTAACAATCGAAATTTGTTTCACTGAGGTAGTAACCAAAGAATTCAGCACCATCCATCAAACCATCCATGTCAGAATCGCTCTGATTAGGCATGGTGGAATTGTAGCCGTCTGCAGTACGTGCAACGTAGCGATATTCCTCGAGGTTTGTCCACCAGCGATCGAGTTCATCGCCTCCATTCAACCGGAGTCCATCGACATCTCCATCGAGAAGTGCATCCCATGGATCGGTTGGGTCTAAGCCGTAGGCAAGTTCCCATCCATCAGGCATTCCGTCACTGTCTGAATCGTTTGCACCCGGGTCCATGAGCTCCAAATTAGCGAAACGACCAGGTGCTGATGCACCGAGAATGTAGGTTTCTCCGTCACGCTCCATGATGCCGATGGTTGCAATCTCACCGGGCATTTCAGAATTCGATTGCAGTCCATAGTAATCCAGATAGTTCCCTGCAAGAACCCACAGACCGTCAGAGGATCCGACAAGGATTTCGTTACCCGTCGGATAAATTGAATGAATGTTGTTGGATTTCGCAAGTTCGTCAGCATCACTACCAGGATGCTCGAGTAGGCCACCAAACGACATGTCGTTCAATTCCAAATTCAAACGATGCAAACCAGATGGAGTCCCAATCCAAAGTACGGTAGGATTTTGCGCATTTGGACCATCAAGAACGAGGGCTTGAACCTCTGCTGGATTACCGGTTGCACCGAGATTGAGCGTTCTCAAGTCATCGATTCTGTTTGCAATGTTTGATGGATTCGCATCGAAGAAGAACCTCCACGTTGGAGTTGCATCGTCTCTGCCTGTAGCAGATTCGAGCGTCATCATTCCACGCTCTGTCCCAATGTAGAGCACTAAGCCACCGCCTGGAACGTTTCCATGCTCCAGTTCGGTAACGACAACCTCGTCTTGCATCAGCGATGACTTGAAATTCGACCCGAGTTCGTAGGTCTGCGTGATTTGACCGCCTGCATTCACTTCCACAACCATACCGTCGCCATTGGAACCCAGTGCGATGAGTTGCTGGCTTGAGCCTTCGATGGCGAGTTGTTGAATGGCGAAGACCTCAACGGCTTCTGTCGAAGACCACGATTCGATGGGTTCGATAAAACCGTCGACTTGCAAAGCAGCAACATGTATTCCGTGTGAAGTTGCTAGAGCAACTGAATGTGGACCTGTTTCAGACTCGACAAAGACAGCTTCGTATCCAGTGATACCTTGTGGGAACCACTGGTCCTGGGTTGTTTCTGTTTCGTAGTCAATCGTGGTCATCCCGTAACGAGTCAGGTAATACGCAGTCGAACCATCGACGAGTATGCTTCGAACATCATGGTGCATAAGAGAAAGAGAGCCCGGTACGGCATTGAATGTCAATGGATACTCCTTGAAGGATGAATCGTTTACGCCTAGTTGAACCTCTCGAAGACCCGAACGTACTGTATTGCCTTCGTCGTTGTGGGTGTAAAATTCCTCAAGGTTGGACAAGGATTCCCCTAGTGCAATGGCTGTGTCCGTCCTACTCACATCAGCAGAAACGAGACCATCGCGGTTCAAGTCCCAGCCGTCTCGATCATCATCGAGCAAAGCGTTTGAGCGGTTCAATGGATCGAGGCCAAAGTGTACTTCCCAACCATCCGGCATTCCATCTCCAAACGAGGGATAAAGTGGACGAATGGCAAAGCCGTCCCAACTGTAGCGGTCCGAATCGTCCAGAAGTGGATCGGTTCCGAGCCATAGATCTTCACCAACAACACCAGTGACATTGGTCGTACATGCCGAGAGAATGTTCACAAAGGAAGCATTGGCACCGTTGGTGATAAACGGCCACTGTGTCAAGACGGAACCTTGTGGGAGCGTTGCTGAACACCACAAACCATCCAGTTCATGTGTGAAATTCCCCGGCATACCGTAACGGTACTCTTCTGGAGAGGTGTACTGTTCTGCAACCGTGAGGAAGCCGTCACGATTCACATCAAAACCGTCCTCATCAGGGTCGTCGGTTTGGTCACTTGCATTCAGCGGGTCGAAGTATGGACAGACGTAACGCTGTGTCACCTCGTCGAAACCGCCTGCACGATGGCACATCCATGCTTCAAATCCGTCTGGCATGCCATCTCCATCTGTGTCAGAGACACGGGGATCGAGGTAGATGCGGTCACCGTTTTCATCCAATGTACCGGTAAGGCCACGTGAAAAACCAGGATCGTTGCAATTGTCGGGATAAGGCCAACAATACTCTTCCGTATTGTTCAAACCGTCTCGATCTGTATCGAAATCAGCGTCCGATGCATCGCTTTTGTCCAGACCCTTCATCGTCACGAGGCGTCCATCAACAGCAGAGAAATTAATCCAATCCTCGAAGATGTTCTCGTGAACGTCAGGAATTCCATCACCGTCCGTGTCCGTTGTTGGCGGTTTTTCACCAAATGTATCATCGGGATGAACGTTCGAAACCGGAGAGATGACTGGAAACTGCGACATGAAGAGCAGCCCTGCAATCACAGCAAGTGAGGTGAGTAAAGTGGTCTGGCTCCTACGCAATACATTCACCTACGGCGTAACGCCCTATCCAAACTCCTTGTCTCCACGCTTATAGCAATGATGGAGCGTTGTTCATACACGGTTACGTTGTTGTGGTGTGAAAAAAAGAAGATTTTTGCTCAATTCAAGCGGTGTATTCAATATCCGTCTGCACTCGCCTTGTTTCGATTCGAATGGGGATGTCCATCACGCACCTTGGTACCGGCAGTCGTGGAAATGCCACGTTGCTGAGTTCAGGTTCGTCCCACATCCTCGTCGACCAGGGATTCAGTGGTGTCCAACTGGAGAAGAGACTCAACATGCTCGATGTATCTCCCAACGACCTCGAAGCGATTGTTATCACACACCATCATGGCGATCACGGTGGAGGCGCACTTATCGCCCAGAAGCGGTGGAAGGTTCCTGTCTACGCCAATCACCGGACCAGTGCAGAGCTCGGCTTACTACCTGAATTAACGCAGCCGTTCGAGGCGCTCGACGTCTTACCCTTCAACAACGGCATTTCCCTTTTGCCGGTTCCAGTCCCCCATTCAGGTGCTGACAATGTTGCCTTCGTGGCAAGCCATGGAGGAGAACGTTCAGCAATCATCACGGATTTGGGTAGTTGGACCGATGAGTTGGTGCATCATGTCAGAGGTTGCCAACATATCGCAGTCGAGGCAAACTATGACCGAAACAGACTGATGTCTGGACCGTACCCCTCTTCCCTTAAAGATCGAATCACTGGTCGGGGAGGACACTTGTCCAATCTGCAAACCGGTGAATTCCTGGCTCAGGTATGCACGGACAAGACCAGGAGCATTACACTCACACACCTTTCTGAAATGAACAATGCACCGCATCTAGCCGAATCCACGGTCTTGTTTGAGATCGATGAAGTGTTTGAGGGCGACATCAACATTTCACTCCAAGATGGGCCTCAATTTTCTCACTTTATCGGTCGCCGAGATGGAGATGGATTCGCCACCAACGCCATTCAACGCATTCAACGAGAACTGCTGTAAAACAGCAACCTTGAGGTCAATGCCTAAATGCAGCCGAAGAACTACGTTGAACAAGGGGAGGTCAAGATGCGTCGGCGTAGCACTGCTGAAGATGAGGATGCCGTGAGTGAAATCCTCGGCGTCATCATGATGCTTGCCATGGTCATCACCATCATGGGCGGCGTCTGGATATTCCTCAACCCATACTTGGTTGCGTTTCACGACAACACCAATTGGAACAGTGCCAGCAACATTGCCGATCGAATCGAAGACCGCATCGACGTTGTAGGCGATGCACCTGATGGAACTGGTACACGCCAAGCTTTGTCCTTGAAATCGTCCTCAATCAATCCTGCGAATCTTGTCGAGGAGTGGATGATTGCCGCTGACTTATCGCCGCTCGAGGTGGTAAGAGTGAACGAATTGAATGCAACATCGTTTGAATTTCTGGCTCTCAATGAATCTGTGACAAGCGTGGTGGTACAAACCGTTCAGAACACAACTCAGTACTCTGTATCACCTACGACTGAATGGACAACGTTGGACCATAATATGGACAGTGAGACATACCTCATCATCGATTTCTACAATGCTGGAGGCGACCACGTCCACCGATGGTCACGCTTCGTCCTTTCAGGCCTGAGTGTGAACACAGCAATCGATGGGGGTATGAACCAAATTGCCTTGATCAACGATGCAAGGATTTCTCGAGATCCGACAACCTCATGGGCCATCGAAGAGACTCCAAAATTGCGCCTTGATACGTTGGTGGATGGCTCAACAAGACTGTCGATTGTTCTCACAGACGTCCGTTTGGGCAATGCGCTCGGAAACGGACCAAACGTTGGGTTCAAGGTCGAATCCCTCGGCCCGATTCAATTGTTTACGGGAGAATCGTACAACCTTCAAATCAAGGTCACGAACACACTTCACTCTGTCATCGACCCGCAGTACCATGAGGCTTGGCTCAACGAGTACACCATTAGTAGGGCATCGGGAACACTCGGTGAATTTGTTGGAATCACACCGTATCAAAGAGCGAGTGGAAGCGATGGACTAACGGTGGAAACACAGGGTCTGCCCCTCTATCTTGAGATTGACGTACGACGATTGGCGGTGAACGCATGATGGAACTGCATCGTGACGAAGAAGCCGTATCGGCAGCAATTGCCACAGTGCTGTTGTTCGGTGGAGTCATCTCCATCATCAGCCTGATGATGCTCACAATGATTCCTGTCATCGAAGAATTGGAAGGCAGCGTTGAGCGACATGATATGTCAGCACAGATGACGCAATTCAATCACCAAACAACAACGCTTTCTGAACAAGGAATGCCTGGTGATGTGGTGACACAGGAATTTGTTCCAGTTGATGGCTCCCTCGCATGGGACATGATGCGCAGTGGAATGTGGTATTCCTCAACTTGGCAGGAGGACCACTCCTTCCGAATCCGAGATGTTCTTGATTTCGATGACAGGCTCAAGGTGAAGCATCCCGAATCGACAACTTCGACCGCCTGCTTTTCGGACTTACGACTCGGGCCTGACCGTCCGTACCACTACAATGCTCCCGAATGGGCAGACGGTGTGATTTTTACGACCAAACCGGGGTTGAGTTTCCCCCTCGGACCCATCGATGTGGACCTGCTTCGCAACGATTTGGTCGAGGAGTCAGTTGAATTGTTCGTAGACGATGTTCAAGAGTGGAACCTTGACGATGCAGATTGGTCGATTGAATCAACCCAAGAACTCGTTGTTTATTGGATGCGAGATGGAGAAGGAACCACTGAAGTTCGAGCGACAGATGCGAACGCGAACGGACTCGGTCGTTCTTGGGCATTACCGCTACCAGCGGGCAATGTTCAGTTGAATATCGTCTCTCAGGAGGTCATGATGGTTCACGGTAATGGAGCGTTTGGTGATTTTACAGAAGTAGCGCTTCCTTCCGATCTCGTTGGCGTTCGAACAAGTTGGAGCAAGGCCATGACCATCAGTGCAGCACAAGTTGTTCACATCACCACCACGACGGATGCTCAATTGATGGTCACCATCGCAGAAGAAGGTACAACGACCTGGAAAAGCCTTACAGGCTCAATCCATGGAACATCCTTCGTTCCTCCAACAGAAGAAGGATTCCTTCTCCTCTCCAATCCGAACGGGGAGCCTGCAACTGTGACATGGCGTGGATCAGGCGTGACCATTGATGAGTTGAGCAGTTACAGTGTCGCCTGGCCTCCTGCAGACCTCGATGGAGCCAGTATGCTGCAAAGTGATCAACCAATCTCAGTTGTATGGAGTGGAGCATCGTCGCCAGTTGGCGTGTACCAAATGGGTGCGGTTGATACTGGAATGGAATCTGGATTGCAGGTTCATTCAAACGCTTCAAACTCGTTCAATCTCGAGCTGAAGAGCAACGGGGATCAATCGATATTGAATGTCTCTACCCTTTCAGCGAACGAGACCGTACTGAACCAGAGTGAATCGTTGATTGTATCCGTCGATAATCAGGAAATTATCGTTCAAACCAAGGAGGGTCACGGCGTCTATGCCTTCGCCGATCATGGAGCGATTGGACTTCACGACGCCATCCACGAGGGTGCAAGGCGCTGTGTCTCCATCGATGTCACCGCATCAGGGTGGGTCGACTTAACCATGCCATGGGCGAGCATGGGTGGACGCAGCATCGCCGACTTGCAAAAAGCATGGAAAACGGGAGATTATCCTGCAAGTTTGCACATCGAACTCTATGGCCTTATTGTGGAGGAACCATACACACCAATCGGCAGTGCTTGGGTCATGCAGATTTCACGATTCGTCTATGAATTTGAATCCTCTGTTACAGGGATGGAGGTTGCTATGAGCGGAGGAGCCGTCCTGACCAATCACCCAGAATACAAACCGACCGTTTTGGTAGCACCTGCTGACCGAGGAGGACCAGGTCCACGTTTCGCTGCGACAATTCCAGCGCTTCACCCGACCAGTGATTCTGCAGTGGGTGGAGGTGTGCTTGCTATGGAGGTGACGTTAACAAAGCGAACATCGCTTGCAAGTGATGTTGCCTATGAGGTCCGTCGTGGTTGGGCTGAACCATATGGAGGAGCGATTGCAGCATCCTCTACGCAAGGTCTTGAGGCAAGTGAAGATTGGACCATTTACCCTGGCCGATTGGATCTTCTCACAGACTATGTTGGTTGGGTCCCAGACCCTGGTTTTGGAACTGTAGAATCCGTGTGGCATACGGCTGGGGAACCCATTCAATTCTCACTGCAAATCTCCTCACTTGACGCACATGTTTCGGAGGTGATTGCTTGAAGCCATCTTCCTTGCAAGAAAACCGGGAAGCGGCCGCAACCGAACTCGGATATGTGTTCACCTTCTTGCTCGGCGTTTTGCTCCTTACGATGTTCAGTTTGTGGATTTATGACATTGAAACTGCAACACGAGAGCGCTGGAATGAGGAAGCCATTGATGCCAACATGAACGATTTGTCCGCTGCCATTGAGCGTACGGATGTAGCGAGTAGAATTGACAATTCATCTTATGCAGAGCGCGTCTACTGGAGAGCAACTGAAGCCGACGAATCACAATTCACGTTGGAGTTGACGGATACATCATTGATTCTTTACGATGAGCAAGGTGAATTGGGGACTGAACGTTCGTTGTCTGGCACTGCATCTGCACCACACAGTGGCCTGATTAACCTCGCAGGCGTTGAATCCATATGGGTTGTATATCACAATGGAATGATTTCCATTGAACTCGATCGCCCTATGTTCTAGCGTCCCATGATGGCCGAATGGACTTGTGATTGAACCTCACGCATGCGTGTCCTTGCACCCAATTCACGGAAGACGGCCAGTGCTCTTTGGAGATATTCCATTCGACGCTGTCGGTCGGGGGCTACGCCTCCAAGCTTTGAGAGTAGTTCGCCAATTTGCATTCGAAGATCATTGGCCTCCGCAATGATGAGGGCTTCTCGATAGCGTTCGAGTGCTTCTTCACTTCGACCACTGTCTTCGAGCACTTCACCAAGGAGAATCATCAATTCGACCATGGAAATAGGATCGCCAACGTCCGACATGATGTTCAACGACTCCGTGTAGTGATGCATCGATGTTTCTGCATCATTCATTTTGGCGTGATATCGTCCAAGCAATGCTTGTGCCCTTGCATGAGCAAGTAAATCATCGGCCCTATCGGTCCGTTCAAACACTTCAAACGCATGCTTTCTTGCTCGTTCAACTTCTCCAAGATCCAACAAGGCACGTCCAAGAATAATCTGTGCACTGAGAAGTGACTCATCACTGCTGATAATAGCTTCAACTTCGGAATAAGCTTCCAAGGCTTTGGCGCGGTCGTTCTTTCTTCGGTACAAATACCCCATGTTGTTGTAGGTGCGTGCAGCTCCTTTCGCATCCCCAAGTTCAACCTGAACCTCAAGGGCTTCCTTGTGCGATGAAAGAGCCTTGTCGGTTTGCCCTTGCTTCATGGCAATGTCTGCTTGCGAACCCAGAATCTCGGAATAGACGACCGGGAGATTGGCTTCTTTGGCAGCCGTACTTGCGGTCTCGAAGATGGATGACGCTTGCTCAAATCGTCCAAGCATCAAGAGAATATCACCCTGAAGTTGCATCATTGGAGCCATCAAGGAGGCTTCAAGACGGTCGATTGTCACACTTTCGATAAGACTGAGTAACTCGAGATGACCTTGTGAAACAAGTTGACGACCGAATTCAACGATCTTTTCAATCGCTTCCTGTTGTCGCTCTGAGGCGAGTTCGTGGTAGATTTGCTCCAAGGTTGTTTCTGAGGACTTGCTCAGCTTGCTGTAGTAAGATGCGCACGTACTGTGAACAGATTGTTTGGTTTGTTCATCAATACTTCGAACAAGGAACTCTCGAATCAAGTCGTGGACATCGTAAACGTCTGTATCAACCTGTCGTGCGAGTCCTTGTTCGACAAGACTTCCGAGGACATCAATGTCCAGCTCGTGTGCGAGCAAAGCGTCGAGCGAAACGGATTCTCTGAAGATGGATAATACCGTCAAAACACGCTTCTGCTCAGCAGAAAGTTTCGAGAAGATTTCCTTCGTAACGTAATGTTCGAGCGTATCGTGGAAGGCGCCTGCCGATGCACCGCGATTGATCAATTCGAGAACGAGTGGGTGACCTCTCGACAAACCGTGAATGTGGAGCCATTGTTCAGTGGACAAATCTTCGAAACCTGTGAGAAGATTTCTTGCAGAATCAGAATCAAGTCCGTCGAGTGGCAAGACAAGACTCGTAATTCGACCTTCAGCGTCCTTGGTTGGAACAACAGGTTTGAACGAACGAGAAAAGATGACGAGTCCAATGGATTCCTCACTTCCAAGCAATCCAATCGTCATTGATTGAATGGTTTGGAAGAGGATGGCATCCGAAACCTTGTGGAAATCATCAATCACAATGAGGGTTGGTGTGTTCTCAAGCGAATCAATGAGGATTCGTGCAGCATCGTCCGGTTTGGGCACGGGTGTCGCTGCCAGATAATCAGCAAACGATGAATCTCCAATGTTGAGGAGCCACTCGGCTAAGGATTCAAACAAGGCACGAGATCCTTCCCAATCCTGACAACGGTGGTACAACAAATTTCTTCGATGCATGAAACGTTCAATCAACTTTGCAGCAATTGTTGTTTTACCAATCCCTGCAATACCTGGAATCATCAATGTGGTTGCACGAGCATCCAACAGATTCACCATGTTGTCGAGTTCTTTTTCGCGGCCATAGAAATGTCGCAATCTTGGGAGATCACCAAGAGAGGTGACGAGTTGCTTTTCGACTTGTTTCGACAAATCACGCTCGATAAGATCTTCCGAAAGGGAGCGAGCATCAAGGATGAGATTGTCATCAAGATAACGTATGATATCGACAGGTCGCATCGTGAACGGTAAGACTTCGTGAGCAGCACCAAGTGATGTCGAGATGGTTTCACCATCGACGTTGATGCAACGAAATTGAAATTCACGAAGGCGACCCCAAGTTTCCTCAGCTGCGACAATTCCTGCATCTGTCAAGAAGTAGGCCTTGCGCTTTCGACTAACTCCCTGCACGTGTGCTTGCCGTTCAACCAGAAGACCTTGATCTCTTAGACCGGAAATAGCACGTGGTACGTTGGATCGTGCGATTGCTACGGCGTTGGCAATGCCCATTTGAGAGAGTGCGAAGGGAACTTCGACCTTCTCTTTGAAATCAGCATAGTCGAGAAGATGCAACAGCACCTTCTCCTGCACGCCAGGTTTAGCAATCATTGCGTCACCACTCACTGGGAAGGTGGTTGGTAGTTTGGATCAGGAACCCACTGGTTGGTCTCTTGGTCCCAAAGCCATCCTGGGTGCTGAGCTGAGGACTGTGGCTGAGCTGATTGTGTTGGAACAGCAGCAGGTTGTTGTTCAGGAATCTGAGCGACCTCCTTTCGTCCCCAAGCATATGGGTCTTCCTTCTCTTGTGTTTCTTCGTGTGCTTCGAAGCCTTCATCATCAATTTCCTCGAATTCGATGAAGAAGTACCCCACAGCACCGAGCAGAACCAAAGCAGCAATGACGATGCCAACGATGAGGAACAGATTCGATCCTTCATCGGCTTCTCCAACGACGACGCTAAAGGTTTCAGGTTCAGAACTGCCACCAAAGGTTTGTCCGTCCATGAGGAACTTGAGGTCGTTCGATGCATCGTTCATGTCTTGGAGCGTGAGTGCCATCGTCCACGTACCTGTATCGCCAACAACCACTGTCTTGATGAGTGTTTCAGATGCTGCTGAACGAGCTTCAATTCGGGCACCAGGCAATCCTGTTCCGCTGAAATTCGCAGTGCTCGTAGCAGTTACTGTGCCTGACGGATTATCTCGCTCGACACCGAATTCAATCGCCTGAACGAAGAAGGTTACATCACGAGACAATGCAGATTCATCCGAGGTATCACGCACGACGAATCGAACGTTTTCGATGGTCCACGTTGTGATGTCTTCATTCGATTGAGAAATGGCCGGATCGTATCGAGCAAACCCTTCGCTATCAATGGTAATGAAGTATGGGTGAGAGTCATCGCTCGGATCGGTTTGATCGTCCAAGAAATCGATGCTGAGTTGGTCAAACGATGAATCAGGATCGCTGAAGTATTCCTTCAAATCAAGGACTGCGCCTCCACCACACTGATTCTCTGATGTTGAGCCAACGACACAGAAGATGGTGACCTGATTCGGCCACGCTGTTGAATTGAACTGTGGCGGAATGTTGTTGGCATCACTTGGCTTCGAAATCGTGATTCGAACAACGTCTTCAATCGAGTAATCTTCACCATCGTAGGCCTTGACTCGAATCTCATATTGACGCTCGTGAATCAACTTGCTTGTGTCCCAAACAGCAGACCACGAATATCCTGGCCCGGTTTGTTGGAAGGTCGTAACCGGACCCGGTCCATCCGAAAGAATCAGTCCACTCGCAAGGTCGAGGATTTCAATCTCAACACGCGTGATGGTTCCATCCGCTCCATCGCTTGCGAATCCAACAAGTGTGGTCGTCTCTTCCGCCTGCACAGGTTGCGTACCATCCGGGTCAAGAAGATCAACGATTGGAATGATGTTGTCATTGAGAACCATAACAGTCCGTGTCGAAATCACACAATTCCCTTGCACGTCGTCACAGAAGTCGCTGTCACTTGCCCAGACTTCAAACGTGTATTCTCCTGTTTCAAGCTCCTCAAAGTTCCATTCGTAAGCCCATGCAACCGAACCATCGATGGCGAAGTGTGAGGCGTAACCGTTTGGACCAGAAACGTCGAACCAGATGTCTTGAATGTCGGATCCCCATGTACCTGCGTACGGGTCGGATGCCGTTCCAGTGAAGAGAATCTTTCCGTTGGAATGCGTTGAACCATCCAATGGCTCGTTGAGGTAAAGCGTCGGTGGAACAAGATTCAACTTGAACTTGCGGACTTCAATTGGCGAGTAGTCCAAACCGTCGTAAGAACGAATACGGAAGGTAACGTCACTCTCACCGTCTGGGTGAGCGGACAAGTCCCAATCAAACGACCATGTCTTGAACGGGTGGTTTTCTTTGGTCAACTCGCCGTTTGCACCCGAGGTATCGACGGCATAGTACCAATCGGTACTACCAGGAGGCTGAATTTCAACCCGTTCAATCAAACCGAATTGTCGGTCATAAGCGATGACATCGAGAGGATATGGGCCGGATTGACCATCCCATGCCGTTCCTGTAATGACAGCGTTGATTGCAAATGAATCTCCATCATATTGCTCAACGGTCACACTCGGGCGTTGGTTGTCAAGACTGATGATATCGTCAATTGATCCGCTGAGGACGAAATCAAAGTCCTTCTTACCCTTTCCAAACTTGTACGCTTCGACAATGTAGAACGGAAGTTCACGACCGTTGGCACAATCGGGATCATCATCATCGACGAATGTATCTCCATCGTTGTCGTATCCATCGGAACATGTATCTTCATCAAGAGTGATTGGAGTTCCTGTTCCATCGTCTGAACCCGGTACAATGACATTGTTTTCGCCAACGAAATGATTCCAGTTTCGGTCGAGAAGGAAGTTCGATGGGAGCGATACTTGCTGTGTGAATCCGAAGCTGTCGGTGGTGAGTTCGTAGAGAGGCAGGCCAGTTGCATCCTTGATGATGACAGTGGCTCCTGCGACGTTGCTGTTCTTCGCCTTCACTTGGTAACGAACCAGTTCACCTTGGCGAACTTGCGAACCCCATGCTGAGTTTTGATTTTGTACGTGAACCTTTGTCGCATCGAAGTTTTGCAGGTCTGCGAACGAGAAGACGGTGGAGTTATTCACCAATTCAATGGCTAGAGGCATGTCTCGAGGTGGTACAGCAGCAGTGTCTGGGAGGAGGAGGCATTCCGACTGGACATATGGGCACTCGGCACCGAGCCACTGGAGCATGACCGGGAATGAGTAGCCGCCTGCAGCATCAGGAATGTACTCGGATTGAACCGTTACACGGGATTCAGAGATGTTGTAAACCTGTGTCGCATTGGTCCATGTGTTACCAGAGAAGTAGCCAATGGAACCGTACTTTTGCCCGTATTGATTATCGAAATGCGTAATGTTCGCTGCAAATTGTCCTGCTTCGATGGTGTTTCGTTGAACATTGACGATCGATCCCTTGATTCGGAGACCGTCACCTGCGTTATTGGTCACGGTGTTGTCAACAATGGTCGCAGAGGAAGTAAAGACGTGGATGGCAGGGCAGTTGAAATCACCACCGTACATCCATTCGGAGTTGCATGTTCCCGAGTTGTTGGAGATGATGTTGTTTGCAATGTAGGCACGGTTTGGTGATGGACCTGGGTAATTGCTACCTGAATCTCGGTAATGGTACTCTCCGATTTGAATTGGTTCCTTTGCAGTGTCTTGGACGGTGTTGTTCTCGATTTCGACTTCGGATTGACCGTAAACCCAGAACCCGTTGAAACCAGTGATCGGACCTACAGTGTTGCGATGAGCGTTAAGCGTCGAATCACGGATACCAAATCCAGACCCACTCGATGCACCGGAAATGGTGTTGTCGGTTGCTGTAACAATTGCACCATCGTAGGCGGTGATACCCGCGCCCTCGCCTGTGGTAATGACGTTGTTATCGAGGTAAAGGGTGTGAGCAAAGTTGCCTGTTGTCTTGTAGGAGTTGGTGTCAATCGCATTGCAGAGAACGTTGATGGTACTGTTGCCGAGTGACCCGGATGAACCCTTGAAGAACGCACCGTAAGCGTTGTCCTTAATGTCGAGATTGTCCATCGAAACATAGGACGACTCAGCGTAGATGAGGACACGCCCTCCACCTTGATTACCACACTGTGCTTGGGTGTTTCCAGTGAAGGTCGAGCCAGTGATGGTTAGCGCAGAGAGGATACCTGCACCTGCTTCATAGGCACGAACCGCTGCTGCATCGTATCCACGACCGTCGTCACCAAGGGTGAACGTTGAATCTCGGATCGTTGGTGCTGCGAAATCAAGCGCAATGATGTTTGATGTATTGATGTTCGAGAAGGCGAGGTTGTCGACAACGGCAGAGGAACCATCGAAGACGAGTGTACCGTATTGAACAGCTTGCAGAGTTTGAACATAGATTGGGTAACCGTATGCGTTGTTGAACGATACGTGAGACATTCCAGTCGATGCTTGGTTGATTGTGCTTCGAATGATGATTCCTGAACCGCACGCAGCATCAGAGTTGGTCAAGAGTTGGTTGCCCTGTTGATAGCATCGCCCGGTAACACTGTAATCGGATGGTGTTGCCCACTCGAAGCGAACTTGTGAGGAAGCGCTTCCCTGTGTTGCACCACATGACGCAGAACCTGCGCAGATAGCACCCTCAACATCGATAAAGACTCCAGCAGGAATGTTGATCGTCGTTCCTGCTTGGATAACGAGTTTCGCACCCTCGGCAACGGTAACGTCACCTGTGAGCGTGTGTGTGCCACTCCATGTCTCGGTTGTGACGATCGTTCCGGATGCGGTTTCGTTCACTGCACTCGCGGTTGGCACAGTAACCAAACCGATCATCAACGATGTGAGAAGGAGTCCCACAAGTCCTACACTTTTTCCAACATTTGCAAATTGCATGTTCATTCCTCTAGTTGGGTGGAAGGACTGAACGAATATAATACTGCGCCCCATTTGACACTTGCAAAAATATCAATATCGTTCTAAAGTATCATAATTTATTCTTTAAAAGTATCAAATAGAAAAAAAAGTATCACTGAAGTGATGCGCTCAGCAGGCGGTTTCATCAGGAATTTGACCCATCCACGCACTTGCTTTCAACTGACCATACCCTTGTTTTGAATCGTGTT
>JAAZUV010000095.1 GCA_018623995.1 Methanobacteriota archaeon | reverse complement strand
TCTTCACTGGCAGTTTATCAAACAATTGCCTCTAAATCATTAAATTATTTGTTGTGCATCAAATTTTATGCATTTAGCATCATAGTGTTTGAACGACTCCTTGCGGTAAAAACCAAGCATTCATGACGTGCATCTACATCCAAGAAGCATGAGCAACCCTGTTACCCTTGAGATTGGAAACCACGCCCCTTCTTTCACATGCAAAGATTCAGCGGGAAACGAGCATGATTTAGCAACATACGGCGCAGAAGGAAAAACCGTGATTCTCTACTTCTACCCCCGTGACTCAACACCAGGGTGCACGAACCAAGCTTGTGACTTTCGAGACAACATGGGTCGTTTGAACAACGATGATTATGTCGTCCTTGGTGTTTCCAAAGATTCCGAGAAATCTCATGAAAAGTTCATTGCGAAACAAGAACTCAATTTTCCGCTTTTGGTGGATACAGAGGGACATCTGCACGAACTGTTCGGAACATGGCGCATGAAGAAGAATTACGGGAAAGAATATCTGGGTTGTGTCCGATCAACGTTTGTCATCAATCCAGATGGGACGCTCAAGTGGTGTCGATACAACGTCCGAGCCAAAGGTCACGTTGACATGCTCATGCGTGAACTCGGATTCGAAGACTGAGGGTCATCCATGGACCAAGACGTCGGTGGCGAGCGCGTGGCCTTGTCCACTACATCATGTGTCTACAAACCATGCTACATTGGAAAACACCTCGATGTTGGCGAGAATGTTTCGATCGGTTCGATGTGTCACATTGGTCGTAATGTCACCATTGGTGCCAACAGCAACATACAGGGGTCGAACTACATCGCAGACAAGACCATCATCGGGAATTCCGTTTTCATAGGTCCAAATTCAACCATACTCAACGACAAGTATCCTCCATCAGGTGATGCAACCAAATGGATTCCAGTTCACATTCATGATCACGCAGTCATCGGAGGAGGATGCACTGTGCTACCGGGCGCTCACATTGGAGAAGGGGCAGTGCTCGGAGGCGGTTCCGTTCTGACGAAACCTCTCCCGGATGGTGAAGTATGGGCAGGAAATCCTGCACAATTTCTTATGACTCGGGACGAGTACGACAAAAAGAGGTGACATAGGTGGAAGGTAAGGCACACGTCATCTCGTTTCTCAAGAAATGCATCGATTATGCCAATGCCTCCATCGAACGAAAGCAAAAGCGAGGCGATGTTGAGGACATCGCAAAATGGGAAGCGTATCGCGACTTCACCGCACACGCAGTGATGGAGGTCGAAGCAGGTGAGCTTGACCGATGGTTTCCTTCTCAACAAAAGGCGCTTGGTGAATCTGAAGTGAGCAGCCTCAGCCTTGATGCACTCACCCACGATACACGCTCCGCGTGGTTGACGAACCTTGCAAGTCCACGGCCGTTGGCGCTCATAGCTACATCATCCGATGAAGGAGTTCGCAACATTGCCCCCTACACATCGCTGTCAGTTGTATCCAATTCACCACCGATGGCGGTTGTATCGCTCTCAGCAGACCGAAACGACCGTTGGAGAGATACCTTGCTCAACATGCGACAGACAAAGAAAGCTGTACTCAATTTCCTCCCGGTCTCATCGCATGCAGCAACTGTGGTTGAACAAACTGCAAAGCCAATCGCCCACGGAACGAGCGAGTGGGAGGCGTTTGGGTTAGAACCTTTGGAAACAAACGAACTCGTCATGAACGATGCTGCCTTTGCCATCGTTGGTGAATTGGTTGAGGAAGTCGATCTGCCCGATGCTAAAGCCAAATTGGCCATCCTTCGATTGTCAGACATTCTCATCCCAGGTGGACTTGATGATGCTCAGCCTGCACACATTCTCTGCCAACACGGTTTGAATCGACTCATGGCAACGCCGACAGAATGGCATTACAACATCGACCGCAGTGTTTGACCAAGGCCGTCCTCGAGTGTGGTGTGTGCTTGCCAATCCAAGTGCTTCTTGGTCTGCTCGAGATTTGGTAAACGGCGTTTTGAGTCACCCGGATGTCCTTGCTCGTAGCGAATTCGGACCGTGTGACCAGTTTCGTTTCCAACAAGCTCAGCGACTCGTTGAGCAAGGTCAAGCATGGTACATTCTTCCTCAGAACCGAGGTTCAAACTCATCCCTTCGAGACCTTCGACCAGACCTGCGGCCTCTATACCACGGACGAGGTCATCAATGTAGGTCAACGAACGAGTTTGCAAACCATCGCCATGAACAATAATTTCTCCTTGGTGAACAGCACGTTGCAACATCATTGCGACAACCTGACCGTATTCGTTGCCGAGCAATCGAGGCCCATAGCCATTGAACGGGCGCACGATGCGTGCATCAAGACCTTGGCGAACAGCGTGTTGGACAGCCAGTTCACCGAGGTATTTGCTCGCTCCATAGGCATGTCGTTGGTGTTCGTGAGCGACAGGGAAAACCGAGGCTTCATCGCCTCCGAGCGGCATGATTTCTGACTCTCCATATGCTTCGGGAGATGAGGTGAAGACGTAGCGACAATTGTATTCTTCTGCAAACTCAAGGGAACGCAACGTCGAATTGAGATTTACATCCATCACCATTCTCGGTTCCTCATGGAACCACTTGGTCCCATTGATGGCTGCAAGATGATAGACGATGTCAACACTACTTGGGTTTGCGATCATCTCGTACGTAGTTGAAACACATGCGTCTCCTTTGATGAACGTAATGTTGTCCTCAACCATACGCAAGTTCTCTTTCGATCCTCTCCAACAATTATCGAGGACAATGACATCATGACCAAGGTTCACAAGAGATTCAACAAGACTTGAACCAAGAAAACCAGCACCTCCTGTGACGAGGATTCGCATCGTTTCACACTCGCTCAAGAATTTCAATCGACACGTGTCCTTGTTCTCGCTTCAACCGAACAAGGTCTCCATCGTTGACCATCATGCATGGATCCTCCTCAAATCCATGTCCATATGGAACGTTCAACAGCGAACATGCAGGAAGCGTCAACGGACAGACGTCACGGTTGACGATGGCAAGTGGACCCTTGTTTTCGTACAACAAGCCCATCAGAACGTAAGGGGCAACAGTCGACCCAGAGCCCTTCGGATACATGAGAATGGTACCCTCAATCGCACGACCATCAAGGGGATGTCCGGCTTCCTCAACAACGCCAGTATCTCGGTTGACATAGCCAAGATACGTAATTGGGACATCGGTCACCATCGCTCGACCTTCAATAGAAAAGTCGCCTTGTGAATCCAAACCAGAACCGTTGATGGTTCGAAGGCCAGTCTGCAGCGTCTTTGCACTAACGTGACCACCGTGCGAAGATTGAGCAAGCGTTGGCGTTGGCCCATTTGCTCGCTCAGGGTCAATGGCATGACGAACGCATTCCTCAATCGAAGCCACACTCGTTGGAATCCGATTTAGGCCACTGGTCAGGTAGTGTTCTGCTTTCATCGAATTTGTCAACAAATGATTGTATTTTTCACGGTTGTAGGGTGTGACCTCTGGACAAGTGTCAACGAGAACCAAGGCGCCTGCTTCTTCCAACATCGAGACGGTTCCATCCGCCTCGGCTAGAGCATAATTCTCTTGACTTGTAAACACCCATAGCCGTTGATTTGGTATGGATTCTCCAAACTCCATGTGTGTGCGAAGCGCAGCTGCAGTCGTCCGCATTTCTTCCAAACTGGCCTGTGGACATCCAATTACGATGAGATCAACCTTTCCTTTTGGACTGAGTTCTTGGTAGCGTGCCTCAAGATCCGATTGAGTGAAAACGAGCGTTCCTTCCCATTCGATGGAATCAATTGGTTGGGTTGGTGGTTCCGTGTGCCCTTCAACCCACATCATTGGCGAGCCGTAATTGGCGGCTGCAGCGGTTAACGCCTTTTTTCGTGCAAAAGAAATGAACTCATCGAGGCCCTCTACATATGGCATTGGTCCGAACGGCAAATCCCATTCAGGCTTCGCATTCTTACCAATCCAATCACCAAGAATGGAATAATCGGAAAGCGTTTCCAGTTCGCATTCAACTACGACCCTGATGTTCGGTTGACGATTTGACTCAAGGTGCAACCCCCATGCAGGAGCATATCCGGTAAGGGCTGTTGCAAGGGCGCTCAGTCCCGACTCACGATTGGTGATCAACGACGTCCATGTGTTGGAATAACAAACGGCATTCGACTCGGCCCATGATGCGGCCTCACCCTCAATCTCGATTCCTCGGTCGTAAGGCGTACATGACAGTGTTGCTTCGATACCAAGTCGATCGTAGGCCTGAACAATCTCGAATTGTTGCTCAAGAAAATTGGGCCATGCGATGCCCATTTCTTCCATTTTTTCCCGATCGCATCCAGCTGAGTTCAACGTCGTTGGAATAACAACCGTCCCATCATCGTCTCCACTCAAATCCTTGAGGAAAGTACGCAACCCATGGCCTCCAGTAATCACAGAAACGCCAGAAACGTGTGCGTGATCGACTTCGACAAAGGATTCTGCTTTCGCAACACGTGCAAGGTCGACCACGAGGCGAGCAGCCTTCTGACGGGTTGGTCCTTCCTTGCCTTCCAACTGCTCCGACAAACGCTTTGGAAGTTGCATGAATTGACGCAGACATCGGCGCTTCATCAAGACTCGTGTTCACAACCGATGGTTTTGATACGGTTGACGTCGCTCATCCGTTTATGTCCTCAACTGAGAACAACACACAAGGAGCCCGCCGTGATGAACAACAAACTCGTTTTCTATCACGTGAAAACATCGTCAAGATGTTGAAGACAACCATTATGCTCAGCGCACTGTTCATGTCCATATGGGCAGTAGTGCTCAACCAGTCGGTTGTATCACTCGATGTATCCGAGGATGAAGAATCTGCCATTCTCGTCGAAACAGAAGGCCGTGAAGCAGACGTCTACTGTCCTGAGGGTGGAGCAGACATCTTCCTTGGCACCGATTTCGATGGTGATGGAAAGCTCTCAACAAATGAAATCACCACCAGTACCAAGGTGTGTCATGGTCAACAAGGTCTTTCTGGACCTCAGGGTCAATCTGGACAAGATGGGGAAAACGGATTCAATGGTAACTCAAGTCTTGTCAATCTGACGGCATTGTCACCTGGAATTCCTTGCCAGTTCGGAGGAATTCAAATCCAATCAGGAATCGACAACGATCAGAACCAATTCCTCGACGAGGAAGAAGTGCAAACAACGGCACATATCTGCGATGGGCAACTCGGAGACGAAGGGCCTGAGGGTCAACAAGGAACAGATGGGGCACAGGGATACTCTGCCCTCATTGAACAACACCAAGCTCCAACCTCCATCTGTCCACAAGGCATCGTTATGCACTTCGGTGTTGATGATGGAACCGACATAGCAACAGCAAACGACGGAATTCTTCAACAAGACGAAATTCGAGAATCGTTGCAAATTTGTTCAGAGCAATTGTATGAAGGCTTAGTTTTCGATTCCAATACTGGAGTTACAAATGGATTCTCCAGTGAGTGTAGTAACATCCAAACATCGGATATTGTTCTGTTTTCTTCAAACGATGGAACTAACGGATGCGAACTTTGGATTCTCGACCAAGAGAACGCACCATCGATGCTCATGGACATTCATGCATCTGGTGATTCGATTCCTGGCCGAGAGCTTGGCATTCACGTTGTCGAAACGGAACTTGGACAACGCTTCTTCTTTGATGCTGATGATGGCGTCCATGGACGTGAACTGTGGGTGAGCGATGGAACCTCCATCGGAACAACGATGCTTGGAGATATGGAATCTGGC
>JAAZUV010000094.1 GCA_018623995.1 Methanobacteriota archaeon | reverse complement strand
GGCACGTCTACATCGCACAACCTCCATTGTTCCAACTCTCGAAGGGTCGGGTGAGCAAATACGCCTTTACAGACGAAGAGCGAGATACCATACTCGACGAGCTTCGAGGCGACAACCCGAATGCAAAGATCGGTGTTCAGCGCTACAAGGGTCTTGGTGAAATGAATCCAGAACAACTGTGGGAGACGACCATGAATCCTGAAACGAGGACTATGCTCAAGGTGACTGTCAAAGATGCGGAAGAAAGCGATCGCATGTTTGAGATTCTCATGGGCGAGGATGTTCCCGACCGTCGGGCATTTATTGAGCGCCACGCCAAGGAGGTGACCAACCTTGACATCTGAAGAAGAAACAAACGAAAGTGGGGACGCTGTTGAAACCGGTACAGTCTTGAATCGTTCACTCAACGACGAAATGAAGACATCCTACATCAATTACGCCATGTCGGTCATCATTGGCCGCGCTCTACCAGATGCACGTGATGGGCTCAAACCCGTTCATCGACGTGTCCTCTACGGTATGCACGAGGGTGGACACACCGCAGACAAAAAGTTCAGCAAGTCAGCACGTTCTGTTGGTGAAGTTATGGGTAAGTATCACCCTCACGGTGATCAATCAATCTACGATACCATGGTACGAATGGCTCAGGAATTCTCGCTTCGATACCCACTGGTTGACGGGCAAGGGAACTTCGGCTCAATCGATGGAGACCCCCCTGCAGCTATGCGATACACAGAGAGTCGACTCGACCGAATCTCCAAGCACATGCTTGAAGATATTGAGAAGAAGACCGTTGACTTTCAGCCAAATTTCGATGATTCAGAGATGGAGCCAACGGTTCTCCCTGCACGATTGCCAAATCTTCTGCTGAATGGTTCAGACGGTATTGCGGTTGGTATGGCCACACGTATCCCTCCTCACAACCTGACAGAGGTCGCTGGTGCCATCAATCTCCACGTTCAACGCATCCTCGAAGAGGGTGAAGAAAACACAGGAAAGCCGCACGTTTCCATTGACGAGTATATGGAACACATCAAAGGTCCAGATTTCCCAACGGGTGCAACCATTCACGGAATTGATGGAATCATCGACATGTACACCACCGGCAAGGGTCGATTCCACGTTCGTTCCCGATGCGATGTGATCGATGATTCAAGCGGAAAGCGCATCATCGTCCATGAGATTCCTTACCAAGTGAAGAAATCCGACATGCTCGTTCACATCGCAGATTTGGTATCAAAAGGAACCGTTATCGGTATACGTGACATTCGTGATGAATCCTCGAAGGAAGGGATTCGTGTCGTCATTGAAGTCAAAAACAATGCCGATCCTCACGCCGTCTTGAACCAGTTGTTCAAGTCGAGCCGTCTCCAAGAATCGTACTCGGCCAACATGATGGGCATCCTCGATGGACGACCTGTGTTGTTGACCCTTCCGACCATGCTACATACCTATGTTGAGCACCGTGAATCTGTTATCGAACGACGTGCAAAGTTCGAATTGCAGAAGGCCGAAGCTCGTGCTCACATTCTTGAGGGGCTTGTCAAGGCACAAGACCGCATTGACGACGTCATCGCCGTCGGTAAAGCCAGTTCAAGCCGAGAGCAATTCGAGTCCGTCCTTCAGGGCACGGAACTTATGCCTGGTATTGCGGCGTTTGACTTTACTGAGCCACAAGCCAAGGCCATCGCTGAGCGACGTTTGTATCAATTGAGCCGCCTCGATGTCGAAAAGGTACAGAACGATTACGAGGAACTGAAGATTAAAATCGCTGATTTGAAGGACATCATTGCCTCTCGAGTCCGTCGGTTAAACATCCTCACTGAAGAGCTTGATGAGATGGTTGAACGGCATGGTGATGAGCGACGCTCAGAGATCAACAAGATGCCTTTGTCCATGGACCGAGAAGACCTGATTGAAGAGCGTGCGATTGCGATTACGCTCACCGATGACAACTACATTCGACACGTGCCTGTTGAGACATTCAGAATCCAGAATCGTGGCGGAAAAGGTCTCAAGGGAGTTGCAACGAAAGATGAGGATTCTCCACAATCCATTATCACGTGTTTTAGCAAAGACAGACTGTTGATCTTCACCGATCTTGGTCGTGTATACGGTCTCAAGGCTTGGGAAATTCCGCAAGGAAGTCGACAAAGTCGAGGTACGCACATCCGTAATCTGCTCGAAAACTTGCAAGACGAGGAGAACATCGTCAGCATTCTGCCAATTTCAAAGGAACTTGTTGATGAAGTGACTGAAAAATGCTTGAAGATTAAACTTGAGGAGGGGGAAAAGCGACCTCCATCAGGGTATTTCTTGCTCTTTGCGACCAAGTTGGGTCTCATCAAGAAGACGGATCTCCATGAATACGTCCGAATCAATCGAAATGGAAAGTATGCACTTCGATTTAAACTTGAAAACGATTCCTTGGTCAATGTTCAACAAAGCGTTGACAGCGATGATGTTGTGATGATTTCAACAACGGGGTATGCTAGCCGTTTCAAGTGCGATGCTATCCGAACCTCCGGTCGTGTTTCTGGTGGTGTGTACGGGATTAAGGTCGCCGACCGAAAGGGATCTGGTGGAGGATTTGTTGCTGGTATGCTCGCAATGAGCGATGCTGATTCGCAGATCCTGACCATCTCCAAATTTGGAATGGCGAAGCGTAGCCGCCTCGGAACGGCAGACCGCGTACCTGATCTCGACCGTGACGGAAACGAACGATTCGATGATGACGGCAATCTGAAAATGATGACCGACGGCTATCGCTCGACCAATCCTGGCGCAAAGGGTGTGCGAACCATGAAATTGGATGAAGAATTCTCAGACGAACTTGTGAGTGTTCGACGTATTCCTGATTTGAAAGACAATTTGTTCGTGTTGACCAAGAAAGGTATGATGATTCGACTAGCTGTTGATCAAACAAAGGAAACCTCTGGGAAATCGACCAAGGGTACTCGCATCATGGAACTACGTTCGAAGGATAAGTCCTCGCATGATGATGAAATCATCTTCACTGCTCGCTTGCCTGCGGAATTGATCGAAGAGGATGAATTTGATGCCATGGATACCGACGGTGACGGCGTTGTTTCTCGAGAAGAATTCGAGGCTGCACAAGCATCAAAATCTGATGCGGAGCTCGAAGAAGAATGACACGGTCCTATCGACGAGTTCAAACATGATTCATGACTGGTCGGTATGTGCGGGGGTTTTCCTCGTAGGTGAATTGTTATGGATGAGCGTTCATTGATTTACGATTGGAACACGATTGAATACGAGTTGAATAGGAATCCAAACAACCATCCACATGGTGTTTGGTTTGATGATGAAACCTTGCGTGATGGTCTCCAGAGCCCATCTGCACGTAACCCAACCATTGAGCAAAAAATTGAGTTGCTCGATTACATGGAGAAACTCGGTATTCAGAAGGTCGATCTCGGACTTCCAGGTGCAGGACCGTTTCACGTTGAACACATCGATGCTATGTTGACCCACATTACTGAAAACGATTACCAAATCCGACCTGGTGCTGCAGTACGAACACTGATGCAAGACATCGAACCTTTGGTTGAATTGCAAGAAAAGCACGGCATTCCAATCCAAGCTTCAGCGTTCCTCGGAACAAGTCCAATACGCCAATATGCGGAAGGGTGGACCATGGACAAACTCCTGTCGACCATGGAAACAGCAGTCTCTTTTGCTGTTGAAAACGATGTGCCTGTCATGTTCGTTACAGAGGATACCACGCGTTCGAATCCTGAAGACATCAAGAAAATCTATCAGCGAGCCATGGAACTCGGTGTCCGTCGAATTTGTGTTTGCGATACATGCGGCCACGTGACTCCGAACGGAGTCAAGAAATTGCTCAATTTCATCGATGAGGAGGTCATCAAGGACGGTGGATACGACCGTCGAGACATCGAAGTCAATTGGCATGGTCACCAAGACCGTGGTTTGGGTGTTGCCAACAACATCGCAGCTGTTGAAGCAGGTGCAGATGTTGTCCATGGAACCGCACTTGGTCTCGGTGAGCGAGCAGGAAACGCACCACTTGATCAAACACTCGTGAACCTCAAATTGATGGGAGCCATCGATAACGATCTTACCGTTCTTGGCGAATACATGCAAAAGGCACACGAATTCACTGAAGTTCCTCTTCCTCGCAACTATCCCGTCTTTGGACAGGATGCATTTGAAACCGGTACCGGTGTTCACGCTTCAGCCGTTATCAAGGCCATGAAGAAAGGCGATCACTGGCTTGCTGATCGTGTGTACTCAGGTGTTCCTGCCGGCGAATTCGGGCTTGAACAAGTCATTCGAATCGGTCACATGGCTGGACGCTCAAACATCATCTGGTGGCTTCAACAACGAAATTATGAGGTAACGGATGAACTGGTAGCCCATCTCTTCGACGTAGCAAAATCACAGCGAAGATTGATGGACGATTCCGAAGTTGTTGCAGCCATTGATGCCTTCAACGCCCAGTGAGTGATCTATTCTTCTTCAACATCATTGGCCATCATCAGTGCAACAGGCCGAGTTCGCTCGTTCTCATCCAAAATCAATCGTGCAATGATGATGATTGGAGCACCAATGATGGCTCCAGCAATGCCCCAAACTTGTGAGAACAACATCACAGTCAACAACAAAACGAACGGTGAGATTCCAATTTTTGAACCAGAGAGATTGGGTTCAACAAACGATCCAAACACTTGCTGATTTCCAATGAGCAGGGCAATCATCAACAGAGCCATTCCCGGATCGAGCAAGATCACGCCGATGATGACTGGAGGTATTGTAGCGAACAAGGCTCCCAGGATTGGAATAAAATCCAACAAAAAGCACAAAATTCCAAACAAAAACCATCCAGGTATGTTAAATGCATAGAGAATAATGGCCATAACGAGAGCTTGTCCTGCGCTGCAGGTCACTTTTGATACGACATAAGCCTGAATCGATTCTGTCGATTCGCTGACAATTTTCTTCGCTCTCTCGTAAGAATTTGGAAACGCTGCTCCGAATCGTTGTGCGATTGTGTGCTCCTCTAAGACAATGAACAAAAGGAAAATCAAAACGGTAATCATGGTTCCAAAGAATCCACTCAAAGTGCCTAAGATGCCAAGTACGAACGCTTCGATGTTGCTTGGTGATGCAACACTGGCAAGAAGTTCAGCATCTGAAAAAATGACTTCAAGTCCGTAAAGATTCGAATCCGCTAAGTTCGCTCTCTTTTCTTCAAATGCTTCCGTAATCCTCGGGACTTCCTCGATAAAGTCTGAAAGATTCTCGTACAAAAACAACGATGTAAAGTAGACTGTAACGATAAACGTCAGAAGAACTGTACCGTACGATACAAACCGATTTCCAACCTTTTCATAGATGAATTGTTCAGGTGGCTTAATCATAAAGAAAAGCAAGATCGCAATGGCCAATGGCATCAAGATGGATTGCAAATGAATCATTGAGAGATAGACGACCAACCCAACAATAGCCACGCTTGCAGCTGTTGTTCTTTTCGAGTCAATACCAACTTTGGACAATTCTTCCATGATTAGATTCAACCTCTTGTTCACCTAAGGTTTGCGCCGATAGAATCGCCTATTTTGCGGTTTATCGATGATCTGAAATTATCCATTAGAGTGATGTTATCAATCTAACGAACCTTTTCTTGCCATCGCAGGGTACTGATTTATACTCGATATCAGATGTTCATTGTCATGGTCACACTTGGCTCGCTTGGACACACAAGCAGTGCTTTGGGGAGCGGTAACCTCATGCCGAGTGGGGAGGAGATGTTCGCAT
>JAAZUV010000093.1 GCA_018623995.1 Methanobacteriota archaeon | reverse complement strand
GTCCATGAAGGGGCAATGGATGTTTCTTGCATGTTCACATTCACGGTTGTGATGGTTGCGACTGTTTCATCAGGTACGGTAATGTTGACGTTCTGACTGAATCCATCGAGAGAGATTGGTTCGACTGAGAACGCTTGGGTCAAGCGTGATTGGGCTCCAAATACGTCTTCTACTTCAAACTCGAGGAGATAATCGCCTTCCATGAATTCAGCTTCGAACAAGGGTTCCGTTGACAACTCAACACCATCGAGCAACCATGAATAACTGAGTGCATCATTGTCTCCGTCCCAAGAGGTGGTTCCATCGAAAACAACAGGCAGCCCTTGCTTGTAGGATCCTCCAATATCGCCACTGAGTTGCATTTTTGCCACAGGAACGAGGTTTGTGACCTCAAAGGTTGAGTCTGAGAGGAGTTGATTGGTCAAACCATCTCGAACTTCGACCTTGTACACTGTCTTTGTGGACCCGTCATCGGTATCGGATACATCGCTCAACCAACCTCCCATCGGTGGCTGCAGTGTACCTGTGGACGTTGTTCCAGAGTGGACGAGCGTCCAGTCACCGTTGACTTCCTCTTGGAACACCTGGTAATTCTCTGATATGGACTGCGATTCAAGGACACTTATCGAGAGGAATATACTCGCAACATCGACCTCACTGTTGGAGGGTGGATTGCTGCGATAATCTGTATAGTCTGCTACGAGGAACAACGTTGGGGACCATGAAATCTCTTGTTGAGCATCGTGCGTTGTTTCAGGTCGAACATTCAACAAACCAGATTCTTCAGGCGTCACAGTGAATTGAATCGAGCAGACGAGACAATCCTCCTCTGCAAGAATTTCTTCTGGTGAACTTCCAGATCCATCGGCAACCCCCAAACGGTATTCTTCGAATGCGTCTGCATTGAACATCAGTACATCGAGATCGTTGGGTGCATCGGTTCGGACAGCTTGTACCCGAATCTCGTCACCAAATTTCACGTTGGGAAAACTCACCCAATGGAAATCATCTTCCATCACATCGACCCATGTTCCGGCCGAAACCGATAGATTGTAAACGACATCACCAGAGTCTGGTGTGTACACCCGGATGAGGTAGGTTGAGGCTTCTGTGGTATTGAACCAAGCGCGAACGCTGTAGTCTTGTAACCCGCCTGCGCTGCCACCATGGTATTCGTATGCGAAGGATTGAATGTTCCCATCAACGAGTTGGAATATCTCAAAATCTAGAGTTGTCCACCAGGATAATTCCTCGGTCACGACAGCAATCTGTTGGTTTGAATCGATATCGATCTGGTACCAATCCTCTCCATCGAGAACATCATCTTGACAATCAGAGATGCATACCAAACCTTCAGGGAGGAACGAACCGGGCTGAACTGGTGTAGCAACTTGCCAGAAATTGTTGGTCTCATCAATCCGAGTTATGACATAATTTGATCCATCATCGCCCCATCCGTCTATGGTGGTAATCTCGACAAAGAAATCCATTGCAGAATTCATTGAATTGTTCAAAAGGACACTTTCGTTGTTGTTGGCATCGATCTCAAACTGGTGTTCAGGATTCAACAAATCGGATGTGTACACGGATACACGCATGGTGACTGAGGCGATATCGTCGAGATTTTCTACAAATACTTGCGAGATGGTGTAGGGTTCTACCGCAACTCGGTACCAGTCGAACTCATCGACACCTTCAGGTCCACAATCTGGGGAACAGATGTAACTGGTTGATGAATCCGTTAAGATCGTTGCAGTGGTGTTGTCATCATCAGCCGATGCTGATGGTAGAATTACTGGAAGAGTTGTTGTAAATACGAGTAATATGGCGAGTAGGGTTGCTTTCGATTTCATGGTATGGCCTCATGCGTTCGTCTCTTCGCTCGACGGCGAGTCCGTTGTAATTGGTGGTGACATCAAGACCGCCTTACGCAGTGTTGCTCGGAGCGATTCAAGTTCACCATAACAGATCAAGACATCGTCGTAACGAAGTTGGACACTTGGTTCTGGATTCCACATCATTTTCTCACCACGACTGAGCGCATAGACAGGTGGCTGTTCACTGTTGGCAAAGATTTCGTCGATGGAGTGACCGATGAGATTCGGATGATGAAGCAGTTGAATCGACAACACGCCTTCACCAGGAACGGTTCGAAGCAACTTGTCCAACTCAACTTCTGTGAACACCGCATCGTTGATGACGAAATCGATGATTTCTCCAGCGACGTTCACACCACTGGCCTTCTCGATGCCTTCCAGTCCTGGGCTTGAATTGACCTCGAGAACGAGTGGGCCGTCTTCGGATTCCAACAGATCAACACCTGCAACTCGAAGACCAAGAACACGTGCTGCTCGACATGCTACTTCTTCGAAAGCAGGATGGAGATCAACCGGTTCAACCGTTCCATTGAGGTGGAAATTGCTTCTGAATTCACGTCCTCGGGCACGTCGTCGCATGCAAGCAACGACACGGTCGCCAACGACCAGGGCACGAATATCGGTACCGTGCGACTCAGCGATGTATTCCTGAATCAGGATGGCTTTCTTGGTGTGCAACAATCCCTGAACAAGATTCCGCGTTTCGTGATAGGTGTGGCGCAAGAATACGCCTTGACCTTGGGTTCCCTCGGTCACTTTGACAACGACAGGAAGTCCACCGACCGCTTCGATGGCATGTTCGATATCGGCTGTATCTCGAACGTACACGGTTTTTGGAACTGGAATCTTGTTTCGAGCAAGCAGTTGCGAAGCATGCAACTTGTCTCGGCTTTGGAGAATACCTTGTCCAGTATTGGCCGTCCAGATACCCATCTGTTCAAGGTGGCGAAGAACGGCAACACCGTGTCGCGTGATGGAGTGGCCGATACGAGGAATGACCGCATCAAAAGCCGCTGGGCGCCCCTCATGCATGACATCAATGCCGTTGTCATCAACGAACAACGAGAAGCTCATCGGATCGAGAACATTGACATCAAGTCCACGTTTCCGAGCCTCTTCAACAAGACGTCGCGTCGAGTAAAGACGAGCGCCGCGAGACAAGACGGCTAGACGAAGCCCGTCCTGTTCTCTCAACTCGCTCATGGTTGAAAGAAAACCTGAGAGGATTTCAAATGCTCGGCCGTTTTGGGCCTTCTACATGTCCGATGAGGAACAACCCCCCGAGCCAGCGGAGGAAGAATCCACAGAATCCGTCCCTCCTCTTGATGATCATCATGAAGAAGCGATGAAGGAAATGACGCTTGAAGAGCGTCAAGAAGCCCTCAAGCGATCCCGCTGGAACGTCTTCCTGTACCTCGGTCTGGCCGCCTTGATGTTCGGCTTTGCCTTGTTCCCATTCCCGTTCACCGCCTCAGCAGTAGGCGATACGTACGAGCAGGATCTCGGTTTCGTATGGGGCCCTCCATTGGACGGTGAAGATTTCACTGACGTTCCCATTGAAGTTGAGATTACGGCCACCAATCCTCCAGCGAATCCAAACGCTCGAATCGCTGTCTACGTCCTAAATTCGGATAATTGTCTGTCGAGTGAAATCCTCGACATCAAGCGCGATTCACGGTCGAATCCAACGCATGATTATCAATTCCAAATCAGCGATAAAGCGCCGATTGTTGACGAAGTATTCGTGTTTGAGTTCGACGTTGATGGTGGCGGGCAGTGTCTGTTTGCTGAATACGTTGACAACAACGACCGCGGCAACACACTTTCAGGAGCCATGGAGATCGATGGAAGCATGTGGCCCAATCAAATCTGGGCAGGCATCTTCGCATTGCTCTTCCTCGGTCTTTCTGGCTTTGCCTTCATCGGCGCACAGCGTCACGGAGAAGGCGTCAAAGCCTTGACTGAGCCAAGCAAGAAGACGACTGAGGATGAAGTTCTCGAAAATGCGGGTCCAACTGGACCTCCCCCCTCAGCGGCTGGACCAAGCGGTCCACCGCCCGCAGCAGCAGGCCCAAGCGGCCCGCCTCAGGCGGCAGAACCTGCGGCTGAAGTTGCAGCAACAGAGCCTGTGTTCGAACCAGCCGAAAACGGCTACTTTTTCCGCAAGATGCCGGATGGTACCTACGATCAAACCGTCTACGTTCAAGCCGAGGACGGTTCCTACGTTCCGTATGAAGCCTGAACAGGGCAAAAGAACGTCAATGCTGACGCATTGACCACCATCCTTGATAGGGGATGAGCCATCGAATCAATCGAGGTGAACGAATGGCAGATGAAACATCATCGCTGACAGTGGCCAAACTCAAGGCCCTGTGTGTCATCAACGACCTCGCCACATCTGGCAAGAAAGCCGAGTTGGTCGAGCGCCTTCTCGAAGCAGGTCTATCCCGTAAAGAGGTCGGATTGTCTGAGGCTGAAACCGTCGAAGAAGCGGTGGAAGAAGAGGTTGTTTTCTCCCTCGAAGATGAGACCACAATCTCGATCGAAGAAGACGAACCTGAACCAGTTGAAACGGTGAAAGAAACCGTCACTGAAGAGCAAGAAGACGAGGTTCTCGAAGCCGTTCTCGTCCCTGACCTTGTTGAAGATGAGCCCGAAGAAGAGGTGTTCACGCCTGTTGCGACAAAGCGACAGGACGTTGCGACCCTTGGTGACATGATTAAAGATCCAAAAGTCATCGCTGTCGTCATCGTTTCACTGTTCCTCGGAGCAGCTGGATGGTGGTACATCAATTCCTCATTGGAACCGTTCACGGCTGAACCGCTTCGTTACGGCGATACGATGGAGTACACGATTTCTGGTGGTCTTGGCGACCGTCCTGCCATTATGGCGAGCGAGGGATTCCTTGACCTTGTCTTCAATTTCCTCGAACCAGATGACGATTATTGTCGTATCTTCATGGATTACGAAGGACGTGGAACCTTGTCGGTCAGCCAAGGAACGAGCCAAGACTTGGTCGGTATGTCTTCGCAGAGTCTGCTTGGAGCCGTCCGCTCGCAAGGTCCCTACGGAAGCAACGACTGGTTGGCTGTTGAGATTGCCAACACCTACGAATTCGATGATTTCGACATTGGTCGCAACACCTACTCGGTCATCAACCAGGGCAGTTGTCCAGAAGCAGAAGACGGTGCGTACGTTCCAGGCGAAGCGGTTCTGACCACGAAGCGACACGTCGAATTGAAGGAGCAAGTGACGCTTTCAACAGCGTTCGAATTCTCGGCAACCATCGACAACAAGCCCTACGAAGGCTCAGCCAAGACTTTCGATGTTGGTGGCTTGTTGGGCTCGCTCGACGTGATTCTACCTGGTGTGTCCTTGATGCTTCAACCGATTGAATTGCAAGACTTGTTCGCCACCGATGTCATCGAAGAGGGTGCCTCTGGTGAGCGATTGGGCTGGCGATGGCGTGTTGTTGGCCAAGACACACTTGGCGATGACAAAGCGTGGAAGATCGCTGCGACCCACGTCGACATCGAGCGACTCTGCCTCGGTTCAGCAACCATGGAGATTTGGGCTGAGGAAGACAATCCGTGGGCCAGTCAGCAAACCGTCGATGTCATTATTTCCAACGATGGTTCTCTGCAATCCTCGTGTTCTCCATTCTCGGAAGCCTTTGGAGACTACTTGCTTCCAGAGGGTGAATTGGAACTGCATCATTCGTTCAAGACGACCAAACTCACACGAGGCTCAAAGGTTCTCGACCTTGGCAAGGACTACAACATTCGTCCACGAGCCAACCTACTCGCTCTTGATGAAGACGTTCAGGAAGACTGGGGTGGTCAAGACAAGCTCCATCCACCCGATGCTTCCAGTATGCGGGAACACACGCTTGAGAAAGCCATGCAATGTTTCGATTACATCGGCGGTTCAGC
>JAAZUV010000016.1 GCA_018623995.1 Methanobacteriota archaeon | reverse complement strand
GGTGACGAAAATGGCTATTTGCATGAGGTCGATCGAAATGGAAATGTTACAAGCACATTTCTTGGCGATGGAAAAATACGCCACGCGCCACTCGATACCAGACATGGCTTGTTTGTTCACATGCAAACAGCGCAAGGATCAACGATCTATCTGAATGGGACCGTTCTAGTAAACATGGGCGGTTCACCAGCCATGCCCCTCGCACACAATGACCGCATTTATGCAGCAACGAGTGACGAATGGATTTCCTTTGTTTGCGATGAGCAATCATGCACAGTCGATTCGGTTTTACCGTTCCATTCCAATGGTGAACTGTCGATTCGTATCGTTGAATCAGAGGTTGAAATCTGGGCTCCATCCAACACTCCTGATGGCGGCTGGGGGGTCTTCAACCAAACCTCATTGATTCGAATGGAAACGACAACTTTCGACACGTACGGAACTGCTGCACCCGGTTTTGCTCAGGGAGTGATTGCCTTGGGCAACGATGCAGGCATTCTCTCAGTTGGTTTCCAATCGAGCAATAAACACTCACTAGATACCACAGAAACCGACGTTGTTGGGCTATTACATCTCGTTGTTGTACTCGGTCTGTTCCTGCTCACATGTTTCGTTTTTGCTTTACGCGACTGGCAACAATTTGCAAAAATAGGTTCAGCGTTTCTTCTTGTATTCGCTATTGCGGTTGTTCCTGATCTTTCTGTGAAACTTGCCGAACAAACATCGCCCAATCGTGATGTGGAATGGGATTCATCTTGGCCAAATGAATGGAAAGGCACACAGGTGATTGTGTTCGAAATTAACGGAACAGAGCATGTTGTCGGTGGGCTCGAACCACAAGATTCGGTGTACGCATTGACGCTTTTAGGGTGTGAATTTTTAGGGATCTCAACCGAGATTGAGCAACAATATCTCGGTGCTTATCTCGTTTCGTTCAATGAAACGGTTGGCGATGGCTGGGAGTTCACCATCGATGGAAGCCGAGTACCACTTGGTATGGCTGACGCACAACTCAACGAGGACTCAATCGTTGAATGGAGACCTGCCTGAGCGGTAACACTCAAGGCTCACCGCCAAGTCGGTGAATCATGTTGAGCGCCATAGGCACCCATGGGCCTACCGTCTCTCCAATTGCAATGGGGCTGATTAATGCCGCATTTTTTGCAGTTGCAGTATGGTTGCTCGTCAAACCTCAGAAGAATTCCGAATCTTGGTTTTGGCCGTTGCTTTTGTTTGTCGGACTTGCCACCTTCTCCCGTGTAGTTCTCAGTTTCATTCCGAACGTGATGCCTGTGACCATCATGGCTGTTATGGTCGGATCGAAGTTTGGTGCTCAACGAGGCATTTCCTTTGCCATCCTCGTCACACTCGCGAGCAATGCAGTGCTTGGACATGGTTGGTGGAGTCTATTCCAAATGATTGGCTGGGGATCGGTTGCGGCTGTCGCATCGATGATATCAGTTCATGATTCGAGCGGAAATCTCTCAATAAACCGACTTCTCTTCGCATCGCTGTGGAGTGTTCCAATTTTCAGTATCATCGTCTCATTCTCAATCCTTGATTCAAGCATGTCGATGATTGAATTCGGACTTTATGTTGCAAATGGGCTGCTCTACGACGTTCTGCACTTCCTCGGCAATGTCTTCTTTGCCATGTGGTTTGGACAATGGTTTGAACGCCTGCTCTCGATGAACGAACCACACAACCGGCTCGTCCAACAGGAGAATGAGCATGTCAGCACTTTCTGATCCCCCGACGATGGCATTCCTTTGTCGAGCCGACCTCCAACTCTCACCTGGAAAGCTCGCGGTACAGTGTGCACATGCAGCCGTAGGCTCTCTCAAACAGGCAAAGAAGACACATTCACGAATGGTTCAACGTTGGTCCGAATCGGCCTCACGCAAAGTCTGTCTTGCAGTTGAGGATGAAGATGAATTGGAATACTATTTGCAACAGGTTCGAGAAGCATCTCTTCCATTCGCTCTCATCAAAGATGCTGGACTAACCGAGGTTGCACCAGGAACCATCACTGTCCTTGGTGTTGGACCAGGCCCGAGACATACAATGGATTCTCTCTTCAGGAATCTGAAAGCATACGAATGAGGTCATACGATGGGTTTTCGAAGTTTTCTTCATCGATTGACTGCTCCCAAGTTTCAGCGGTACGTCCATCGAGATCAATCACTCAAGATGGTCTTCGTCATCAATCATGAATTGAAAATGGGGAAGGGAAAAATTGCTGCTCAGGTCGGACACGCTGCTGTCAAAGCAACGCTCAAATCGGGTGAAGTGCGTCCAGAACTTCTTGATGCCTGGCTTTCGACTGGGCAGAAAAAAATCTGTGTGAAGGCAGATAATGCTCGCCACATTGAGCAGATTGAACAACAAGCAAAACAACATAACGTTCTTTCATCAAAAATTCACGATGCGGGTCACACCCAGATTCCAGCAGGATCTCTTACTGTCCTTGCCTTGGGCCCAGATGAGGATGAGAAGCTCGATGCCTTGACAGGGCAGCTCAAACTCCTCTAAGTCGATTCTTTGAACATGGGAAACGATGTGGAGCAACCATGCGAGACATCAATTCCAATCGTATCGACCTGCGTTCGGATACCGTTACTCAACCAACCGACGCTATGCGTGAAGCCATGGCTCGAGCAGTAGTTGGTGACGATGTTCTGGGTGATGATCCTACTGTTCAACAATTGGAATCCATGGTGGCAGAGATGTGCGGAAAGGAAGCCGGTTTGTTCGTTCCATCTGGGACGATGTCCAATGCTGTCGCACTCAAGACGCATACAGTGCCAGGCGACGAGATTGTCACCGAGCGTTACAGCCATATCTATCTCTACGAAGGAGGCGGCTATGCTGCACTTTGCGGTTCGAGTATTGCGCTACCGCTTGGAGAAAACGGTCTCTTGACACCAGAACTTGTCGAACAATCAATTCGTAAGCAAAAGGGTTCACAATCGCATTATCCTGATGGCAACCTTGTGTGCGTTGAAAATACGGCTAACCGAGGCGGAGGGACGTGCTACGAGCAAGATATCCTCGATGCGATTGCTGAAGTTTCCAAAACAAAGAATTGTGGAACACACATCGATGGTGCACGTATTTTCAATGCCTCGGTCGCGACAAAAACACCCCTAGATCGTATGACGAGAGATTACGATTCCGTTTCTATTTGCTTATCGAAAGGGCTGGGGGCACCCGTAGGTTCGGTACTTGTCGGCTCTCAGGACTTCATTGACCAAGCGCACCGATGGCGCAAGATGTTCGGTGGAGGGATGCGCCAATCTGGAATTCTTGCTGCGGCTGGTATCTATGCGCTAGAGAACAACGTTGAGAGGATGGATGATGATCATCGACGAGCAAAAACCATCGCACAAGCAATTGACGAAATGGATCACGTATCGGTGGACCTCGATGCTGTTCAAACCAACATGGTGTATTTCTCTGCAAGCAAGTATTCAGCGAACGAGGTATCCCAAAAAATGGCCGAAGCAGGTATCGATATGTTTGACATCTCACCAACCCATTGTCGGATCGTGACCCATCTTCACATCACTGATGAGGATGTGGACAAGGTCATTGAAGTCCTGTCGAACCTGAATTGAAACTTTTTAACACCTCGACATACAAAATTTGTATGATTGGTGAAGCCTGTGGCATCTGCCAAGATGAAGACATTGACACAAACTGTTCAATTTGCATTCGCTGCGTTGAACTAACTGAAGAGAGTAAATGGGCGCCATCGTTACCATTGGAAGTCCATCAACGAATGGCTGACGTCCTTGGTGGGCCCGTGCGATCGCTACGAAAACGTTGGAAAAACCTTGAGCGATTTATGGCTCACACACCAGATGTTGATTGGGCTCGACTTGACGATTCAGAAATGGATCCGGTTCGAATGTCACCATTTCCCGAAGAGGAAGAAAAAATCTTCATTGAGAAGCTCGAAAATCGGAGTGGAATCTCAGGTTACGAAAAAGAACGACTGGAGGAAGGATTCCTCATGTCCGACGGGACGCTACTTTCGTTCGTGGATGGAAGAATGTGGATTGATGGTCGATCACATGAAGCGAGAATTCCTACCGAACAATATCTCCTTCTTCTCATGAATCCTGATGAGCGAAAAGGCTGGGACCTGACCAAACTCTTTCTTGCCATTAGTGGACTCTACCAAACAATCGATTTGCACGGCCGGCCACAACGATACATGCATCGCTTTCATCGTCTTTTTGGACATATGGAGCGTGAACTTCTTTCTCCCTTCGATGCGTTTGTACAATCCTCATTTCTTCTCGATCAAAACGAACGTAGGAAGAAAAAACCAATGTTTCGAGAGGAAGAAACGTGGACGCACGAACTGATGAGTCGTCTTTCTGGCCGCCGACCTCGACAAAGAATGAAGTTCGCTCGGCGATTTATTCGAAACAACGAGAACAAAATGCTCCCTCCATCAAATTGGCCGTGGGTGCAACGTTGGGCAGAAGTCTCGAAGAACGCAGACCACTCGAATGTGAGTTACCCGTTTATGGTGAGCACAAAGGGTGTTCTCAGCTTGCGGACATTGTCAAAAAATGGGAGTGTGCGACGGGCACCAATCCCATTCCATCCTGGATTGTTGGCAGGTCTCATTTCGTGGGGCTCATCGCCACACGCTTCCAAACAAGGTGAATGGCTCATCGCCACGCAAATGAATTGGTCGTCAGCCTATGAAAACGCTGAGACTGCAGACGTCCCATTCCGCCGTTCTATGCAATTTTTGCGAGGCGTGCTTGAGCAATTTCCAAACGACACATGGGTGCACCGTGATCGCTTACTCGTCCGAGGAATGTTGGGGCATTTCTATGAAATCCGAATCAGCAGAGGCGCTCACAATGCTCCATTCAAAATCCACGGTGTTGGAAAGAAGATGACACAACGCCATTCGATTTGTATTCATACTGGGAAATACCACCGGGACATACCGATCGGTGATACGATTGCCATCGTTGTCCTCTCACTTCTTTCAGATGTAACAACAGCAAAACGGGTGAACAGTCTCCAAATGCATTTGATGACACAGCCACCGATTGGTTTTCCGCAGAACAAAACCGGAGTTGATCCACGCACATTCTACAAAGCAGGCGAGGAGGGGTATCGCTTCCCCTTGCATCCACTAATTCTTCGAGAGCACGGAGGACCCAAACAAATCAATCTTGACTCGCTTGATCTTATGGAAGATGAGGCGGTTGTGAAGGATTGGAGAATTCGTCCTTTGAGAGATGCAAGTTACGACCCACCTGGGCATCTTAATCCAGCTTTCGATTTCGAACTTGATTTTGATGATGGACGTATCCAAGAGGGTGATTTCTATCGAGAGGCAAATCCGCCGCACTTTCAGCGCATTCGAGACCATGTCATCGAGTATCGAAACAACATGCTCGACTATCACGACATTGTCGTGCGCCAAGAAGATGCAAATGCGGATCAAGAAGCACGCCCACAAGATGACCAGTTTCATCGCTGGTATCGTACGATGCCGTTGGTCTGGGAGGCATTGTCGCTGCAACCAATCGGTCACCAGGTCGAGTTGGGAGGTGTTCGAGGACTCTTCCGAATGCAAGGATGCCGACTGAGGTTGACAATCCGTTCGGCCCAGGAAGAAGATGCATTGAGACGAATCCTCGAAATTCTGGGCTACAGGCACGCTCGGTACCGGCAGTTAAACCAAGTCTACATTCGAAGGGATTTTCCAATCGCAGACCCGCGACAAGCATTGCGAGAATTGATGCAACCGATGACGGAAGAATTTGGTTTTGCAAACATTGAGGATTACATTCTACGCTTCATTGAAGTTGGACGTCCACCGGATCGAATGCCCGAGGTTGATGCTCGTTTGCATGCAAACATGGTTGATTTCTATTGAGAATCCCGACGTAATGCAACGACGAGAAGCGCCAGAACAGTCAATGGCATGGAAATAAATGGTAATGCTGTATCTTCCTCATCTGGCAGCCGTGCCTGAGGCTCTTCTTCCTCGACAACGACCGGCTCGATGTACTCATGGAACATGAGATGAACTTCAAGGTCATCATCATCATATGCGTCAGCATATGTGACCTGTGCAGTGCCTGAACTGAGGCCGGTATCTGTAACGGTTCCAACATCGATGATTTCACGAACAATGTGATGGTAATAGATTTGGTTGTTCGTCCCATCCGGGAAGTAGGCAACCTTCTCAACCATCCATACGCTAACGCTGTACTCTGCAGTGGTAGACTGGTCGATGCTCCAAGCAACTGTTCCAGAATTCTCACCTGTTGGTGTCCATGCCAAAGTTACGAAGCCATCCCCAAGATTTCGAGGTTGTGTCGCTAGCTCAGCAAAGTCCGATTCCAGAGAATCGCCAACAGGATTGCTTCCTTGTAGCGCATACTTCCCGTTGATTCCAGCAACTGGAGGTTTGAACTGTGGTGCATAGAAACCATATCGGTCTCTGAAGCGTTGGTCGACGTTTTCGTTCCCTAATGGATCCTGCGTCTCGTAGATGTTGCGGTGGACAGCATAGATCTCCATACTCACGTTCTCTGCAACGGTTTCGAGAGCATTACCCACTTCGACACAGTTCCCGCACCATGTGGCCGTGTAATCTTCCGCGATTGCAGGAAGATCGTCGAGTGTGCTGTTCTCAGCAATGGTTTCATTCGCCATGCCATGAAGGCCACCGAAGAGGATGCCTGTTTCAAGTTCCTTGATCTCTGCAGCATGAGAGAAAGGCACGGCTGATACCATGAGGGTGGCAAGGATTGCAACAACAAGCAAACGAGTCATGAGTCGAAGGACGTGAATCTCCTTAATGAGTCAATCCATCCCTTGACTCAGTCCTTCGGGCTGAGGACACCAAAGTCGACCAATTCGCCGTCCTTGACCTTCTTGAGGAGTTTCTTCAGCTTGTTTTTGATGGTGTTTCGGCATCGGCCAACAGCATCAGCAATTTTCTCAAGAAGTCCTTGTTCGACCCCGAAACGCTCGCAAGAGATTTGGAAGAGAATAGCACAGAGAACTTTTGCATCGAGGTGCTCACTTGAGAAGGGAGACTCATCGATGGTTGGCTCGTTTAGTTTTGCAAGTCGTCGCTGGTAGTCAGCGATGACTTTTGCTTTCAACTCTGCATCCATGCCGTCCAAGAGCTTCTTCAGTGCCAAACCTGTGTTTTCAATCTCGAGACGACGTACCTTCTTCATGGCCGTCTTTCTGTCGACTCGTGGTTCGATGAGCCCTGCTTTCTCGCAAAGCAGGAGGTACTTTTCGATAACCAACGCTGCGGCTGCAACCTGTTGTCGTGAAATACCTGTTCCTTTGAGCATCTGCGGCCAGGCAATGTTGAGGCTTCCGGCCCAATCTTGCAGGGCCTTAAAACAAGCAAGAGCTAGCAGAATGGCGTTCTGCTCAGGATTGCAACCTCTGGTCTTCTTGCGACAAATGGAGTTCTTTGGCAGAACGACTTCCTGTCCATCTGCAACTTCTTCAAGTTGTTTGAGCTTCTTGTCGTCAAGAGGCACAGTTGCAAGCGAAATCACTTTCTTTGCTTGCATTGCATTGTCCTTGCCTCCGAGCTTCTTTGCAGCGTCCATTGTCTTCTGCGCCATTTGATGCTGGTCTTTTGCATCTTGAGCGTGAAGTTGGCTCAGTTGTTTCCACTTTCCTTTAACCTGGCCTTTTCCGCCAATGTAAGAGCCGAGTGCATTGCCTTTCGAACCCGTCTTGATTTTGGATTCGTCCTTTGTCGGGGTGTTGTAGCTCTGCTCGCCCCACATCGCCCCTGCATTGTCGTTCTGGTTCGCTGAGGCTTGATCATCGGTGACAAGTCCGCAATCGTTGCAGACCACCTCGCCTCTCATTGTGTCCACTTTCAGGTCAGTTCCGCCGCATTCTTCGCAAGTTTTCTTCAAATTTTCGTCCTCCTTGTTTGTTTTTCGCCCAACATGATTTTAGCCGATGAGGTGATGGGTAGGTTGTTCGGGGTATCGGCTTGACACGAGGGAATACTTCCATACCTTGCAAGGTTCTTAAACCACACGATTCATGTTTACAAATCAAGTAAACAAGATACATTCATGTTTGGAATTGAGGTTATCCGTCATCCGGCAAATTGCATCGCCCGGGAGGAGGTATTACGGAAAAATAACAAAAATCGCGTACGTTTCCTTTTATACAGTCGTCTTCTATGCAGAAAAGTGGGGGATAGTGCAGTGAACATCACAGTAGAAACCTGTTCTCCAGAAACGGTTGTTCCGCCTTGGATTCGCACCAATGCTGCAAACGAAGGTAACGATTTGCTCATCATCTATCCGAATGAGGCGACCCGCTCAAACACAGTCCAGTCCATACTCCGAGAGACTGGGTCAGTCGATTCAAGTCGGCATACAACGCTCCAACGAATCATCAAATCCCTTGCCATAGACTTCCGATTTCCAGTTGTGGTTCCCCGATCACCCGTCGGGCTTGTTCAGGTTCACGAAAGGTTCGCTGCGGCCGCCAAAAGGCATCGCTTTCCTCGCCTTCATCCGGATGCGACTCGGACTTGGACACTTTCGAAAACCGAACGTTTGCTGAAACTCCATTCATATGCAACCAATCAACAAATTTTGTCGAAATGGGAAGAGGATCCTGGTGCGCACGAAGCCGAACGGATTCTCTCCTCATTCGAAAAGGAGGATTTATTGCATGAGCACCATGTGTTAGCTAAATTGTGTGATCACCTCTTGGATGCCAACATTCCAGTTCCGTACACGATTGGTTCGATTTCTGGCATTGTTCTCCTCAATCATCCTCCAGATTTCTCGGAGAATGAAAAGCTATTTCTGAAGGCACTTTCTTCGAGACGCCCTATACATCACGTATGTGTTCAGGGGTCCTTCCGTCTAGGATTCCATGGCGCATACATCGATGATGAGATCAAGCCGATTGAAAGGACAGAGGCATTACCGTCCTGGATTCCTGCACATACAGTTCAACAGGTGGAGCCAAAACCAGAGGATTACGCGACAGATGGCGTTCACATCATCAGTTTTGACCGTGCAACTCAAGTGATGGATGCAGCAATCTCTGCGTTACAGCACTACAGAAGCAGCGACGGGGGATCTGTTCTACTGATCGATGCAAACAAGGATAGGCACAATGAATGGAATCGCAGGCTGAATCAAATCGGTATTACGTGTAATACACAGGCCGATGTTGTAGGCAGTACGTCTGCCGTTCAGGCCATCCTCCGGTTCCTATCCATCTCACACGGTCAAGATGCCTGGTCCATTGCCAAGTTGTTTGACATTGTTCAATCGCAAGCCTTCCCTATTTTGGAGAACTTGTTCCTGAATCTTGAACACCCTGTCCACAAAGATTGGCGGCCAAGACCACATTTGGACGTCATTGAAAACATTGGCCGCAGCTTCCACGTCCTTGGTGGAAGAGGAGCATTGCAACGATGGCTTGGCTCACTCTCTGCTGCAACACCGTTTTCGATGGAAGAATATCGCCGTGAACAAGAACTGCAATCCCTTGAAGAAACTCAGTGGTGGTTGCAATGTCTTGCAGTTTCTTGGTCAGCACTTCTCAGTGAACTGGAGTTAACGTATCTTGAATCTGGGTGCATCGGCACCTCATCACAGGCACCTCTACCGCTACCTGAGGCCAGCCAAGATCCACGAGACGTTCTTGCATTGATGCTACAAGCCTGCGATTGGGAGAAGGTGTTTGGTCGCACACAGCGGTATGATGCTTCGGTCGGGGCTGTTCAAAGCTGGGTCCAAGCGGTTGATGCATTGCTTCAGTATGAATCAAGCGTTGCCTTTGTCGAGTTATGTCGACTCGCTTCTGAGCAAACGAAAGTTCCTCAACACCGTGTCGAACATTCTGAGGTAACCATCTGCACCCCACGGCAATCATACGGAGTCGAAGCCGACATGACGTTGTTCGTTGGTTTGGATGCAGCATCGTGGTCAATGAAGGCAGAGCGAATACCTTGGGTGGATGATGCAGTACGAGTTGAATTGGGGTTGACCGATGGTGATCTCCCGATTCGACGCGCTCGTCATTTGTTCAAATCCTTGCTCAATTCCAGCCAACAAGCGATTATTTTCGAAACAGAACATGATGAATCCGTTGGTAACTCGACTCCGGTTGCCGAGTATCTTTCGATGGTTGAATTGGATGGCAAGTTGCCAAGCCTTCGAAGTCCTCCTGTTTTCATTGAGCCCCTTATCTCAGATGGTGCCGGATGGTCGATTGTAACGAGAGATGATGGAAACGTGTTGACGTATCGAAGCTCAATGCTTACCAGCAATGGTAGTGAGGTGGCGATTGAACGCGCGGAAAATACGCTACGAGACCAACGACAACATTCTGGACTTGAGATTCAATCCGCACGTCAACCAACAACTATTGTTCAATCAAGCCGTTCTGTAGCCGCCCGATATGAGCGAGAAATTCACCTAGACCGGTTTCGCCGTCAACCAAAATTCAATTCAATGGCAAACGGAAGCACGATGGACTGGGCGACTCGCAACAATCTACTAACGACCACGAATCTCATCATTCAACCGACCGTATCTCAAGCCAATACGGCTGGTGGTAGGACGGCAACAGCATATCCACATCTCGGATTCAAAAAGAACGGGCGCTCGAGAGGCCCTTCTATCGATCCACGGCCTCTCCCTCCTCCAAGCTATGGCTCTGAAAATATGGAAGCAATTCTTGCAACACAAACAAGAGATGAGGCTTCGAAAATATGGTCGACAAGCCGCTTGAACCCGTGGTTTGTTTGCCCTCGACAAGCTTGGACTGAGCAGGTGCTGCAAGCAAAGGACGCTTCTCCGGAACCGTCAGAGGACATTGCTCCTTTGGCCAAAGGAACACTTGTCCACTCGATCGAAGAGCATCTTATGACCATGCTTGGTATCGAAGTTGGTGGCCAACCTCTTTCCATCGGCACACCTATGCCTCTTGGTATTGCACTGTCAGAATTGGAACTATGGCAAAGTGTTCTGAGTCGATTATCGGAGTTAGCACCATGGCTAACTCGAACCAACGCTGTATCTGTTCATCGCTGCAACGATTTGATTGGATGCTCTCCAGAAGAGTGGAATGCATGGATTGAAGGAAGCCATGAACTCCCAATTGGTGGTCGATTGGGACGTCTACTTCTTGCCGATCTTGGCTTAACTTCTGCGTCACCTATCGCAAGCGAGTGGGCGCTTCAACAGCAATCTGAACAATATGTCGAAATTCAAGGGTTCAACGATTTAATGGAAATTTCTTCTTTGAACATTCGAGGTAGAATTGATCGCGTCGACAGCGTTGTCTTCACAGATGAAGTCGTTGAGCAATTGCATGAGAGTGGGCTGTTCGCTGAAAGTGCTGAAGAACTCCCATTGATCTTTGATGGAAAAGAACCTCCAGCAAAACGCTTCATCATCATTCGAGATATCAAAACCATTGAAGGTCCAAAACCAGGCCAAGAAGGTTCACGACATGCTTCTGGATTGTTCAAGGAAATTCAACTTGCAGTCTATGCACGTGCTTGGGAGATTGCACATCCGGGAGATAGAGTCATTGGTGTTGGAATATCAGAAGTCGGCGATGACACGGAGCATTTCGTTGAAATCGATTCAAGGTTCAAGCCCTACACTTCCCTCCTCAACATCGGATCGCAAACTGCGTATTCAAGCAATCATTTCCGAATTCCGAACGAAGGTACAAGCCCACAAAGCAACAGTTTCCGTGCCTGGATGAGTTCTCGAATTACCGCTGCAATACGTGCTCGTGATGCGAGCGAACTTGGTTGGAATCATCCAACGCCAGGCTCACACTGTTCGTATTGTTCTTTGGCAAGCGCATGTCCTTCGGCTTCAATAGGAGGTGAGTTGAAGTGATTTCATTCAATCGAAGTCAGAGACTTGGCCTCAACCTAGACCAACACATCGCCCTGGATGCAGGGGCAGGTACAGGTAAGACCACCGTTATGGCCGAGCGCTATGTACAACATCTCCTCTCTGCCGAACAACGTGCTACGTATCTTTTACCACCTCCAATCCGCCAGGAACCTATCGGTTCTGGGAAGGTCTTGGCTGCAAAACGCGACCGAACACCACTGAACGAATGGAAGGGGTTGTTGCCACAGGAGATTGTGGCAATTACCTTCACTCGTAAAGCTGCTTCAGAATTGCGTTCTCGCATTCGTCAGCGGATTCAATCCCTGCGCGCACATCCTGTCAGCCAAGAGGATAGAATGGGCGTCCATGATCCCAGACTTCGCCATCAAGGCGATATATCGATGCTGATGTCTTTGCTTGAGGCCGCTCCGATTTCCACCATCGATGCATTTCTCTCTGAAATTCTAGCACCACACATCGATTCGGTTGCTCTTCATCTCAGCAAAGAGCAATTACCTGATGAAAAAGCACCGCTCCTTCGAACTCAAGCATTGAATTCCGCTTGGAGAATTCGTAATGCCCGAGATGCTATCGAAGCTGGAATGCTTCAATCCGCTGACGATTTCATCGCTGCACGAAACCGTCTGGCAATCCGACTTGGTGGTCAACAGAGCGCTCAAACTGTCCTAGAAGGACTGCTTGAATCGTCGCTTTTCGTTGAGGAATCAAGACGCCGTTTGCGTTCCCGTTCCATTCGAGCAAGTATGCCTTGGGATGGAGACACGCCTCCAGATTACCGCCTCATTGAGGATATGATCTTGCAAGAATGTGAGCATTTGATCGACCCTGTGATTGAAGATGTCTATGCCATCCTCAATGAATGGGTTGATGTCTTCCTCAATCACCACCACGTCTTTGTTGCGCCAGCTCAAACAGAAACAACCAACACACGATTCAATCAACTCGCATACCTCGCACGTGAGCCGCTTCCTGATGGGCCAATGGAGCGTCTGCAATGGCTGTATCAAGTTGTAGCCTCTGCTACGACGCCCGCCCAACTCGAAGAGGTAACGCCTTCGATTTTGAAAGGTGGAAACTTGCCGCGAAGCAATTATCTCGCAGGTTGGCCCGCAGGATTGGTGACATGGTCGTCGCTCAAAACAAAAGATGTTCAGACATTGAAAGAACAGGCGGTGACCCTAGCATCAGATGCTGGTCAGCGTTTGCAAGACCGTATCCATGACCCTGCTGACGGACGTCTTGTTTTCATGCTCTGCAAAGTTGCATATTGTCTCAATCCATCCCGGCCCTTCCTACACAGAGATCCAAACGAACGTTACGATCGAGAACTTCTCGGTCTTGAAATCGGACGAGAACCCCCTCAGATGAAGATGCGTGTTTCGAGAGACTTGCAGGTCGAAGTCCTCAACGACTTGTATATCGTACACTCAGGGTGCCAGGATTTGCTTCGTCATTTGAAATCGCAAGAAGAAGCGCATGACTTTGATGATGTGCAATTGATGGTCGGTGATTTACTTCTCGTGCGTTGTCCTGCGATTGTTCGTCACTGGTATCCTCCTGAGGCGGTTCAGGCTTTGGACGATCTTGGGGACGAGCCATGGTCAGATGAACACATACGAAGAGCACTAACACTAATGCAAGGTGAGGAGGAGAAGTATCTTGATTTGCAACGACGTTACGCGCTCTTGAAACAAATTCGTGCCCGATATCGTGCTTTCATCATCGATGAATATCAGGATACGAACCCAGAGCATGCCCGTCTTCTCTCACGTCTTTGGGGGCGTCGGGAAGGGATCTCGAAGGAACATCCAGCACCATCTGGCCCATGGGACCCAACCATCTGTATTGTTGGTGATATGAAGCAAAGCATCTATCGATTTCGACAGGCCGAAGTGACCGTCATGCGCCGAATGGTTGCATCTATTCGCGTTGCAAACAGCATTGAACAGAATGAGCCGAGGCTTGAACCATTCATCCAATCGGGGCATGGCCGGGATCCTCGCCCGGTTGGCGCAGGGGGTGAGTCAGGGTCGTTCATTCAAGCATCGGACTATTCCCGCGACGAACAATCAGCGCCATGGGAATATGTTTCCTTCGGAATTGATGACTCAGGAATGGCAGTTGAAGATACAACAGCGCAGGAGCGAGCAGAAGGACACATACAGCTCCGTACGAATTTCCGAACCGCACCAGGCTTGCTTCGAACACTCAACAATATGTTTGATGACACATTCAACGATCGTCATCATCAATTTCCTGGAGACTTCCATGCTACCGCCCAACCCCTCGAGGCTGGACGCGAAACCCCTCAGACTGGAACGATTGAATGGCTTCTACCAACCCAGAATGATACGGGAGAATTGCCCTTGGATATGATGGAAGGGTACAACCTCTACGATGCGAAAAACGCAAATCTACGCCATCTTGAACACGAACTTATCGCCTCACGCTTGGACACACTCGTTCGAGGTTTACCTACACGGATTTGGTCACCCAGCGCAGCAGATTTCGTCGAAATAGAGCCCGAAGAAACAATATCTCCGGAAGATGTGATGATTCTTGTTCATTCAAGAAAACACATCCCCGATCTAATCTCGCGTCTTCAAGCACGCGGTTTGCCAGTGATGGCCGATAAGCAAGGCGAATTGTTGAAGCAACCAGTTGTTCAACCCCTGATGGCCGTTCTGGAACTCCTCTCTAAGCCAAACTCGAGGCATGCCGTTCATTCGCTCCTTCGATCGCCAATCGTTGGTGCAACATCCATTGAAATTGAGGAGATAATGGGAGCGTCGGATGTCGAAAACTTTTGGCACCATGCTGCACAGTACTTCGTTTCAGCACCCCAAGGCCCCCTTCTGGCAGCACTTGCTAAGTTGGTTCAACATGGTGCGATTTACGAGGTCTTTGATGCCGTATTGGATCACAGTGATTTGCTGATCGCTTACCCCGATGAATCAGAACGACAAGTTGCAGAGATGTGGTGTGCACTGGTACAGAAAATTGGTGCTGATTCGGGCCATGAGCCCGCTGCAATTCTGGAACAGATGAAAGCATTCGCAACGCTTGGAAACAAAGGGCCGCAAGCGAGTACAACGCCTACAAGCGGCGCTATCCAAATCATGACGATTCATGGTGCAAAAGGATTGCAAGCACCCGTTGTCATCGTAACTGGATTGTTTGAGGCAGGCCGACGTAGTTCGAGTATTGAAGCCCAGAACAATGTCCTCATCACACCCGACGTTATCGCAGGTAGAATTCAACCATGGAAATCGAAAGACAAGCCTGAGGACGCATTATGGATGTTAGCCGAACAGATGAACAAAGCTCAGAATCAGGCGGAACTTCGACGCCAATTCTACGTAGCACTAACACGAGTGAAGGACAGACTCATCTTTGTCGGTTCGCCAAATGCTCCATGTTCAATTGGTGAAAATTCGATGATTGCAATGAAAATCAATTCCAAAGGAAACAACATGGGAGATTTGATGATGGATGGATTCCGATACATGGGAGTTCAGTCAGGATCAGAACAGGTATGGAACCTCGATGGTGATGTACACGGCCAACGTCTCGACGAATACGGTGAACAGGAATTGGAATTCGACCCAATTTCTCTTTTCCATGCAAGTGGATTCATGGACGATTCGCTTCAACAATTGCGGATGTATCATCACCCTGATTGCTTCTCAACACAGACGCCAACTTCGCAGTTGGCCAATTGGTTGGCCATCGAAGAGCAACTCTCTGCATCGGTTGAGGTTGTAGAATCCGAGCAACATATTGTGCATCAATCACCAACCCTTCGAATGACTGCACATGGATTGGATACTGCAAATTCGTGCCGCAGGCGATATTGGTTGTCGCATGTGAAGGGTTGGCAGAGTGAGCCATTGAACATTCGAGGACATTCAAACTTCAATCAAGATGAGGATGATCAAAAGGACCGTTCGAACGGTGAAGATTTGCAGGACGAATCGATTGGTTGGCCCTCTGCAACATCGTTCGGTTCAATGTTTCACAGACTTGTTGAGATTGGATTAGCGAACCCTGCTGAAATGAAATCTGAGGAATTCAACCTGAGTCCAGTTTGGTTGAATTCACAGTCAAATCAGCTCCTTTCGAGCAAAGAAATCGATGATGCAACACACTCACAGTCCGAATGGCATCGTCTATCACCTGAAGAACAACACCAGACGAGGTCAAGAATCATACAGTTGGCAACATTGCTTACGAAAGGTTCACTCGGACGAATGGCCGAAGGACAAGAAGTCAATGGCTGCGAAATCGAAGGGTTGCGCACGGAAGCATCTTTCTTTTTCGATCATGAAGTCAACCTAGAAGGCGTCGTTCGTTCGTCGCTCACACAATTGCAACAACCGTATGTAACGCTCATCGATTCAGTAAAGATACTCTTTGAAGGTCAGGCAGATCTAGCTCTAGCAGGTGTGGACGGAGAGCAACCTTGGTTGCAGGTCGTAGATCTGAAAACCTCTGGAGCTCGTGAGGAACAATTGGAAAACCATCCCTTGTACGAATCCCTCGATGAACCATTTTCGTTTGAACCTCAAAATGATGCAGAATTCGAAATGCTTCGAAATCACCGTCTTCAACTCACGTTGTATTCGATGGTGTTTCGTCGTCAAGAGGAGCAAAAGCCAGTTGAAAAGCGTAGAGAAATTCGACCCCCTGCTCTGTTGATCGCCACCACTGGACGTTTTGTTCAGATGCCCGATGCAATGTACGAAGAGGCCGAGAAGGAATTGCTCAATCTCTTTGATTGGATGGCACATTTGGTTGCCAATCCCAACGGGACTGAAGAGCCAAAACGACTTCCAATGGAATTCATCGATACGTGCAAAAAATGTCCATTCTTCAAGGGCGACGTTCGATTGTGCGGTCCACAAGGAATGGACTTGGGCATCAATGCTGACTTTTCTTCCCAAGAATAGCCAACGTACCGGGTTTGTCTG
>JAAZUV010000092.1 GCA_018623995.1 Methanobacteriota archaeon | reverse complement strand
GTTGATGGAGGGGTGCTTTCGATTCCTTCCATGGCACCAAATGCGCCATCGAGCATGGAGCCTAGTGCGGCTTCCTCTGCTTGTTCTCGTGCTTCTTCTGCCGAGGTTTTCTTTGCTGCCATGGTCGTCCCTGACTATGCCATACCTCGCGGCTTAAATAGCGGTTCCGTTACGGATGGATGCCTACGGCCCGCTTGGTGTAGAGGTTATCATGCAGGATTGTCATTCCTGCGACCCGGGTTCAATTCCCGGAGCGGGCGCCTCACTCATCTCTCTGATGAACCGTCACCGTGCCACATACTCGGCACCAGACTTTGATCCCATCAATTCGTGGGGTTGCCCCTGCGATGTCGATGCTTGCTCCACATTGGCATTGGACAACATTGCGCATGAACGTCCCAACGCTTCGACGTTCATGAATTCAGCGCTTGTTTTGGTTTGACAATACCAGTTCGTAACGGAACATGGCTTTTGCAGTCGAGAATCCTTTGATTTCTTCGACATGAATCGTTGTAATCGTCCAACCACCTACTTCGATATCTGCACGCAATTGATGTTCGATATCGGCTTGTTTTTCCTGAATCGACCAGCCGCAAACCAGCGATTCGTCATCCGTTAGCAGCGGGAGGAGATCCGGTAAATGATCGATGCCCTCGTGAGGTAGGTTTACCAAAAGGACGTCAGCAGTACCAATTATTTCTGGCCTTGATTTCATGAGTTTGCGTGCATCCAAACAATCCACAACGTACGTGCCACCTTGCTTGCGCTTGGAATGAAAGTATTCCATATTCTGCTTCAGAAGAGGAATTGCATCCGGATTCAAGTCGTTGACGTAGGCTTTGGAAACAAGGTTTGCATCTGTATACAACAGCGCCATCGATGGGCCAACTCCTGCATATGGATCGACGATGACAAGTGGTCGGCCTTTCGACTGAGACATCGAAGAGACTACAGCAAGAGTTCGCATTCGTTGGGTTCCTAAACGACCTGAAAAGTATGCAACCGCAGGATTGATGTTGAATTCATGGCCATGTTCTCGGTATCGTGTCAGCGTTGAATCGTTGTCGTTTCGGGCCTTGAGTACCCGTAAGTTACGAACTCTAAATTCACCTACAACGCCATCGTCATGACACACGACGCGAACGGATGGGAATTGTTCCAACATCGCTTGAGCGATTTCATGTTCAACTTCAACCATCTCTTCGGGAATTTTAACGAGCAAGACATCTCCTTGTATCTCAAACGCTTGTGGGAACTCATCGCCAAACTCAGTACGTATCTCATCCGAAATATGTTCCCAATAATGCCGAGCTTTCTTATCCGTTACATCAAGCTCAATCATTGTGTTATCTCCCCAAACAGAGTCGTCTACTCGAGGTGCATGCGGATTGAGTGGAATGGCTGTGTCGTCTCCAACTCGTTGCACTCGATACCCGGTTTCATACCAGCCATTCGTTTTGCAAAGGTCAATCCAATGCGACGTCTGAGCACTCGGCACCCTCAAATGACGCATGGGTCTCGGAGAACCATCGCAAGTATGAGGTTTGAGGATGGAAAATGGCAGCATGACTGGCTTTGCGCTGATTGGAATGGGGCCCGGAAAGGTCGAATCCATGACGCTTGAGGCTGTTGAGGTTGCAAAAAAAGCTGACATGCGTCTCTATGAAGCCTACACAGCATTGTGGCCTGAGGATGAATTGTCCAAATTAGAAGCGTTGATTGGCCCAATTGAACGCATCATGCGGCCTGCTGTTGAACGGCCTGAAGAGCTCTTCGAGCGAGCGAAAGCGCAATCCATCGCCATCTTGGTTGTTGGTGATCCAATGCAGGCAACGACCCACATCGACTTTCAACTGCGTGCTCAGAAAGCTGGCCTTCCTGTTCGAGTAATTCATGGCATCTCTGTGACAACGCTTGTCCCGGGTTCAACAGGTCTTTCGGATTACAAATTTGGGCGGTCAACAACGTTGACCTATCCGTACGGTGAATGGATTGTTACGTCACCACTCGAAGTGATGTTGAGAAATCAGATGCAAGGCCTTCACACCTTGGTGTTGTTTGACCTCGATCCTACTGGCGCAGGGACTGGTGACCAGCGCCCCATGCAGCCAGTGGATGCATTCGCAAGCATCGAAAAAATGGCTCGAAAACTCAGTGAATCAGATGTTGATAAGGCTTTGAAGGAACAAGCAGCAACCTTGTTTGAATCCATGTGCGTCCTTTGCTGCGACTTAGGTACTGACGACGCCTTCATGAAAACGACCTCTATTGGTAACCTCAAGACCCAATTAGGCGGGAGATTGAATTGCATGGTCTTCTTAGCCAACTTGTCGGAGATGGAACAAGAGGCCATCAACCGTTGGATGTGATACGATGGATGTTGGAATTCTTCTTTCCTTCTTGCTATTTCTCGGTTTCTTTGCAGGTGTTGGACTTGCAAGCATGCGCGTCAAACAAGACACAACCGATGACTACCTCGTAGCAGGACGTGGGATGCATCCTGCTCTCGCAGCGCTCTCAGCGGTCAGTACGTGGAACTCTGGTTACATGTTCATCGGTTTCATTGGATTCATCTACTTGATGGGTTATTCTGCCATTTGGATTGGTTTGATTTCAACTGTTGGACAATTGGTTGCATGGGCTTGGCTGTACAAGTTCATCCAAAAGGAAGGGAATGAACGTGGATTGCGTTCGCTTTCTTCCCTTGTCTCTGAGAAAGCAGGGGCTCCGGAAGCAAAATTGGCTGCAGTACTCTCCGTATTCTTCTTGTCAATCTATGCTGCAGCGCAACTTACTGCTGGAGGAAAAGCTCTCTTTGTTATGCTCGGCTGGCCTGAATTGGTTGGTATTCTCATTGGATTCGTTCTCGTCGTTGCGTACTGTTACGCAGGAGGTATTCGCGCTTCGATTTGGACCGATGCTGCTCAATCCTGCGTGATGATTGTTGGATCGGTCATCCTGTGCTGGGTTGCTCTTGGAGACGTTGGAGGGTTCTCGGGAATGCATAGCGAACTGGAATCGCAAAGTGCGACCCTTGTCAATTTCCTACCGACAGATATCTCATTGGGAATCTCACTTTATCTGCTCGCATTCTTCCTTGGTGGATTGGGTGTTGCAGGTCAACCTCAGGTCGTATCCAGGGTCATGACGCTCAAATCCGATGAGGATCGAAAGCAGGCCATGATTTGGTTTTTCGTCTGGCAAACGCCGTTCATCGCTTTGATGTTTATCGTTGGACTTGCCAGTCGGGTCTTGTTTACAGACGGTGATTTCGATGCTGAACTCGGCCTACCTGCACTGGCTATGGACACACTACCTGCACTCGGTGTTGGAATGATTCTTGCATCGATTTTCGCTGCAACAATGTCGACTGCTGACAGTCAAGTCCTTGCTTGTACCGCAGCCATTACCGACGACATCAAACCAGAATGGCGAGAAGATCACAAGACAACCAAGATCGTTACATTGTACGTCGCAGCTGCTGCAACATTGATTTCGGTCGGAGGCCTTTACGTGCCGGGCGGCGATTCTGTCTTCGCCTTGGTGGTTCTTGCAGTCTACGGCCTTGGTGGCATCTTTGTTCCACTTCTCATCGTTCGCTGGACAGGTTACAAGCCTGATACAGTCCACTCGATTGTCATGATGATATCGGCCTTCACAGGTGTCATCGTTTGGACTTTCCTTGGGCTTGGAGAGGACGTCTTCCCATCCGTTCCAGGTGTTGGATCTGCATTCATTGCACACTTCATCATGTGCGCTGTTCGTGAAGAGTCTGCTTCGAATCCGTTTGGTCGATTCGAAATTTCACAAGAACGACGACGACAATTTGCAACAGTTGGCGTCATTGGACTCTGTTTTGTTGGCGTTGCAGAAGCGGCTTATGCTATCTACGAACCTGAATTGGATTCAGATGAATATCAATTCAGAGGCGTTGACGATTACATCGTTCTGTACAATACTGAGAGTTTGAACTTTGGTGCTGAAGTTGTTTACCTCGATGACGGGGATATCTATGAAGTCACTTACACGTGGGACAATCCCGAGAAATTGGCTGGATATATTCCAATGGAGGTCGTCGTAATTGCCTCTGCTGAAGAGACGAATGAAGAAACAAACCCGCAAGGGCCCGTCGATCAAGCCAACTGTGCAATAGACCCCGGGAATGATGTCCTTGATGATATCACCATTACCACATCCCATCATAGCGATACATCGAGCCTTACAGGTAGTGGATTCGTCATTCACGGTGTAGATTTCACAAACTCAAGTTACTTTTTCTGGGCTGGCATGACAGATGGTTGGCTCAGGCCTGCTGATAATGATGACTATGATGTTCAACTTAACATCACGAACAAATCCGATGTAGAAATTTATGAGAAATTATACCCTACTGGAGACTATACCGGCGAGTATGAATTCACCATCAGAGTCGATGCACAAACAGGAGATGGTGCTTGCCCGAGGACCGATCCCGGTGAAGAAGTTGAATTCGAGATTGTAATTTTTGCATTGAAAGATTTTCAGATCATTCCAAGAAGTGTGTTCTTAGAAAGTTGATTTGAGAATCATACGTTGTATTGTTCTCCCTCTACTGGTATCTTCCATCCTAAATCGACCATCAATTGATGCTCGTCTGAATTGCTGCGATATACCGGATTTGTATGATTCAAATGAATGAATTGAATCTCAGGGTCGCTCACTTTGCGCTCCCCTAATCGTTGTAAAGACTCTTCAATTGTTGGATGGGGAACGACGCTCATGTCACGTCCTTGCAGTTCGCCACCAGACCAAAACGTTCCATCGAGGAGTGCGATATCGATGGCGAATTTCTGAAGGAACGCTCGGATTGATTCACAGTCGTGTACTTCGAGGGTTTGATCCCACGAATCATGATCGGGCAAGAACAGCAGGGACTTCTCTTGGCCTCTGATAATCGTAGCATGCATGTCCGAAAGTTCAGCTCGATGAGGTACTGGAATGAATTCTACAAGGACATCATCTATCTCAACCTGCGGAAACGCACTGGGCTCAAGCACATTTTGTTGCAACAATTGATTCCAAGCGGGTGTTGCTTCAATCAGTGCTTGCATCGATGGGCTGCAATGGAGTTTGATGTTTCGTGCTGACATCGTTTCTCGACCAAACAAACCCAATCCATCCACGTGGCCAAGGTGGGCATGTGTAATGAAGAGATGATCGATGCTCGGATTGCCAATCATCCGTAATTGACGTCCAAGGTCTCGGGTTGCTTCGATAAGGAGTGTTGTTCCACCACTTGTTTGAATTCCGAGAGCAACTGGGCTCCTGTAATCTTCTTCAGTCAATCCTTGACAACACGAACGAGTGCACCCAGGTTGGGGGCGCCCTCCGTCTTGAGCGATTCCAAGCAATGTAACGACCGCCATGACGACAGCACACACTCCTGCAACATAGACATATTCAGGGGGAAGACCTCAAGCGAGACGCCTGTTTGGAATGGGATGACGGGCTTATGGCACGACCAGCGCAGGTATCCTTCCCTGGCCAAAAACAGCGGATGCGGATGCGTGGGACAAAGCATGCAAACGATGCTACGGCGAAGCGGCTCAGTCGTCAATTGCGACAGCTCCTCGACGATCCTGACAACTATCTCCCAACCATGACATGGAAAGGTCGCTTGAGTTGGGGTCGGAAAGATCCCGTAACAAAAACGTTGCAAGATCTCCGAAAAATTGTTGCCAAAAAGGACGATATGAAATGGCTCTCAAAGCGAATGCTTGCAAAACGGGGAGATCCAGTCGGTAAAGCCCTCGCTGGTTCATTGCATGCTGCACATGATGAGGAGATTTCACTGGTTGGAAATTTCAAATCCCCGAATTTTGGGTCGGGTTCGTTTATTCGACGTGGTGACGGGAAGCAAGGATATCTTGCTGGATTGCAAAATCATCAGAATCTCACATTACGGATGTTGCCATGGGAAGAACATGCACGGAAAGG
>JAAZUV010000091.1 GCA_018623995.1 Methanobacteriota archaeon | reverse complement strand
GCATGGTATCGCAGATCCATGATAGCATGGCCAACGTGAATGCATGATCCTTCGAAACAATCTTCGAGGAGTGCGTAAATTTGTCCGCCGACGCTTGCTGTTGTAACGTCGACGTGCAGTCTAGGCGTGCCGACAACACGTAGTGTTTCAGTGAGTGGCTCTGTCTCCCATACGGGTCCTGACGAAGCATCTGGGAGAATGGTCAGTGAACCGCCAACGTTGGACAACTCTCCACCAAGTGAAGCAACCCATTCTGTAGCATCAGCTGGAGGGTAGCGAGATTCAATTCGCCACTCACCATAGTTGTCTTGCACCTCTATCCACTGTCCAGGTTGAGGTCCGCGCTCTTGAAGATAATACTCGAACCATTCGAGTAGGTCTTGCATCCAATCGTACCGAATCATTTCAGGGAATGCTTCACCGCCTCTGCCACCCAAATCACTGCGTTCAAACAATTGTTCAGGGCGGTCTGGATAGTCGTGATCCCATTGTCCAAACAATCCTTTTGCTTCGATACCAGCATCAATGAGCGCATTCATGGTCGGTACAGCCATGTGCGGGTCGACATTCCAATCGTGCATTCCTTGAATGAGGTAGACTGACCCTTGATAGTTTTCGAGAACCCGGTCGAGGAAATATCGCTCAGCCCAGTAGTCACCGAAAACTTCCGAACCCAATAAGTAGGCCGACGTTCCAGTTCCCGGTCCAATCAAATAGTCTGGGCATATGTTTTGGTAATCTTCTTCATCGCCATCGATGCCATATGAACCATAAACACCGTTGTGCATAATTGGTGCACGTGCCTCAGCGCTACCGTTTCTCCACATCAACTCTTTTACGCCAATGAGTCCAGAAATTGGTACGATTGTCTTGAGGTAGTCATGTTCATTTCCGAACATAGCTGCTTGCCATGGCGTCGATCCATCATAGGATTTTCCAATCAAACCAACATTTCCATTGCTCCAATTTTGTTCAGCCAACCAGCGTACAGCGGCATCGTTCCCCAATTGTTCTGCGTTACCCATCAAATCCATGCAATGATTTGACCTACCTGTACCAGATACGGAAATCTGCGCAAAGGCATATCCATGTGGTAAGATTTGATCGATAATCATCGAACCAAGCCAACTTCCCGGAACTTCAATTGTTGGTGTTTGAACCGATGGTTCTTGGAAGTAGGGCCCAATCTCAGCTATGACGGGTACTTTCACTCCATCTTCAACATCGGGTCTCCAAACGGCTAGGCTGATGAGCCCATTTGGTGCTGCACCGCCTTCTTCAAGCGGTAGTTCGTATTCAACAAAATGATGCGTTGAATTCCATTCATTGGGCGTTTCTAACATCTGATACGTGCCAGTCTCCAGTACGTATCCATGTGGTCCATCCGTACTGTAATCCTGCAAATAACGTTCCCATAACGGGACATATTCTCCGCTCGAGGAATTATCATCTCCAGTGATTTGTGTGACTGCGTTGCCAAAATTTGCAGATAGGAACAAAAATACAATGCACACCGCAATCGTTGCTCCAAGCACCGCATTGAATGATTTGGAAATATCCTTTTCGACATCAAGCAAGATGGCATCTGACTCAATGTCGTTCGTCATGCTTGCGACACACAGCGCATGTTCTTCAATCCGTCGGACTGCTGCACAATGAATAATACTCAAGTCCTTCGGTTGATTGGGTGTGTTGTAGGGGCGTCATTTATGTCGGACGAACTGTATCGTGGCTTGCCTAAGAACTTGCCACCACACCCTGGTCTTGACCCGAATGTTGACCACGCTCCTATTCGGAAGCAAATCCTGACGCCTTCTGAGGAGCGATTGGCACTTCAGAATGCTCTTCGATACTTTGACGCTGAACATCATAGTGTGCTCTCGAAGGAATTTTTGGAGGAATTACGAACATACGGCCGAATTTACATGCATCGATTCCGGCCAGATTTCAATATACATGCACGCTCAATTCACGATTATCCAGCCACATCGATGCAAGCTGCCGGTATCATGCTCATGATCGACAACAATCTCGATCCTCGTGTTGCTCAATTTCCGAATGAATTGATTACGTACGGTGGCAATGGGGCAGTCTTCCAGAATTGGGCTCAATATCGGTTGGTAATGAATTATCTATCAGAAATGACGGATGAACAAACACTTGTCATGTATTCTGGACATCCTCTCGGCTTATTTCCATCGAACAAGGATGCTCCACGAGTTGTTGTAACCAATGGTATGATGATTCCAAATTACTCCACGACCACCGATTATGAACGACTCAACGCAATGGGTGTTACCCAATACGGGCAAATGACTGCAGGATCGTACATGTACATCGGACCACAGGGAATTGTACATGGTACAACAATTACGCTCATGAACGCTGCACGCATGAAATTCGGAGTTTCATCTGACAGTGATTTGGGTGGTCTGTGTTTTGTTACATCTGGTTTAGGAGGCATGTCAGGAGCTCAAGCGAAAGCTGCTGTCATTGCCGGTGCAGCGTGTATTGTTGCTGAATCGAACTCTATCGCTGCTGAAAAAAGACACAAGCAAGGTTGGGTGGAGCACCTTGCATACGATCTTGATGAAGCGATTGACAAAATGGTTGCAGCATCACAACAGAAGATTGGAACATCCATTGGCTATGTCGGGAACATCGTTGACTTATGGGAGCGAATCGTTGAACGTGATGTCTTCATTCACCTAGGAAGTGACCAAACGTCTCTACACAACCCGTATCAGGGTGGTTATTTTCCTGCTGGATTGTCATTTGAAGAATCGCAAGAACTGATGCATGAAAAGCCTGAGGAATTCAAGGATTTGGTCCAAGCGTCTCTACGCAGACACGTTGCCGCAATCAACAATCGTGTGGATAATGGAATGTTCTTCTGGGACTACGGTAACGCATTCCTCCTCGAATCAGGTCGCGCTGGTGCTGATATTTTTGTTCGGGATGGCGTATATCGATATCCATCGTACGTGGAGGACATCATGGGTCCACTGTGTTTTGATCGAGGATTTGGCCCATTCCGCTGGGTCTGCTCATCGGGATTGGACGCAGACCTTAGAGAAACAGACCGAATCGCGGAGGAAGTACTCTCGCAAATGTATGAAGTGGAATCTGATGCAGACGTGAAACAGCAAATTCAAGACAATCTTCGTTGGATTCGGGAAGCAGAAGAACATCAACTCGTCGTCGGCTCCAAAGCCCGTATTCTGTATGCTGACGAGCAAGGGCGCACACGCATCGCTCTTGCCATGAACAAAGCGATTGCAGAAGGTCGTATTAGCGCACCAATCATTCTTGGTCGTGATCACCATGATGTCAGTGGTACTGACTCGCCATATCGTGAAACTGCGAACATTCGCGATGGTTCAAAATGGACAGCGGATATGTCGGTTCACAACTTCGTTGGCGATGCCATGCGTGGTGCTACCTGGGTAAGTTTGCACAACGGAGGAGGCGTTGGCTGGGGAGAAGTTTCAAACGGAGGTTTTGGAATGGTTATCGACGGCTCTTCTGATTCAGAACGACGCCTACAATCAATGCTGCATTGGGACGTCACCAATGGTGTTGCTCGGCGTGCTTGGGCTCGGAATTCAGGTGCAATCAAATCGATTGAACGTGCGATGGACATCAACCCACAGATGCGTGTAACGGTCCCAAAAGTTGTCGATGACAACCTGTTGGATGATTTATTTGGAGACGATTAAAATGCGTAGCCGAACTGTGACACTTGATGGTACAACGTTGAATACGTTGGACGTCTTTGATGTGTCATACGGGAATGCACTCGTTGAAATTTCAGATGATGCAATGCAGCGAGTAAAGATTGCTCGAAACGTCGTTGATCGAATCATACAAGGTGATGAAACAGTCTACGGCATCAATACTGGATTTGGTTCACTCGTTCATACACAGGTGAGTCATAACGAAGTTGAACAACTTCAACTGAACTTAATTCGTTCTCACGCTACAGGAATCGGTCCTAATCTTTCAACTGAAATTGTCCGCTCTATGATGTGTGTTCGACTCAACTCACTTGTCAAAGGCCACTCTGGATGCCATCCTGATGTTGTCTTGCAATTGCAAGCGTTCCTCAACAAACGGATTCACCCAATCGTTCCACGTATCGGCAGTCTTGGCGCAAGTGGTGACCTTGCGCCGTTATCGCATTTGGCATGTGCTCTTGTCGGCGAAGGACCAGTTGAGTACAATGGGCAAGTAATCGATGCCATGGACGCACTTCGAGAATGTGAATTAGCACCGCTAAGCCTGAGAGCAAAAGATGGTTTGTCGCTTATCAATGGTACAAGTCTCATCACAGGCATGCTTGCCATTGCTGTTGAACAGTTGAGACAGTTGCTCACATACGCCGATATTGTTGCCGGCATGTCAATCGATGCAACTGAATCAACACTTACCCCATTCGATGACAGGATACATCAGACTCGTCCACACTCAGGCCAACTCTTCGTAGCATCAAGAATGGTCGAGATTCTGTCGGACTCGAAAATCCTTCAACATCATACCGATTGTAATCGTGTTCAAGACCCCTATTCGTTCCGGTGCATACCACAAGTACATGGTCCAGTCCAGGAGTCTTTTCAAAAATTGATAGAGACTGTTTCCATTGAATTGAATTCCTCCACAGACAATCCTCTCATCTTTCCAACGCCCGAGAATCCAGGGTCACATGAAGTTGTATCTCAAGGCAACTTCCATGCTGAGGTTCTCGCTCTCGTAGCAGATGCGATGAGTCTAGGTTTGTTTGAATTGTCCGCGATAAGTGAACGTCGAATCGACCAGATGCTAGATCCAGATCGACGGGCATTACGGCCTTTCTTGGCTGAAAATCCTGGCCTAGAATCTGGTCTGATGATTGTGCAATATGTTGCTGCAGCTTCTCTTGGGGAATTGCGAGGTCATGCGAATCCACGTACCGCTTTTTCTACAACAACATCCGCTGGTCAGGAAGACCATGTGAGCATGGGTGCAACTGCAAGTTGGAATTTACTGGAAGCCATTCAACGTTGCAGGGAAGTACTTGCTTGTGAAGCATTTGTGGCACATAGGGCCATCCAATTCATCGAGAAACCATCGTCGACATGCATTGAAACTTTGATTCGTTGCATGAACAATGTTGTACTCCCTGGTTTTAAAGATCGCAATACGAGTGAAGAGATTCAAACGATAGCAACTGAATTCACATCATCGAGTTGGTTGTCCGTTATTCAATCAATGCTTGAATCTCCACTGCGCAAATCACTCTGAGAAGTACTGCTTCTCAAGCTGGTCAAGTCCGGTGAGTTGGCGTATGCGAAAGAGAGCAATTGCTCGTTCTTGTGTGTCGCTGATGTTTGCAACAACATAGCGTTCCAGTTCCGTCGCTCGACGGATCTTTTCTTCAATCATGGTGTACTCTGAATACATCGATTCCACGTTCGTAGAATACAAACTCGCTTCAATATCTGAGGTGTCAAGGCCCATTCTTCTCCATTGAAGGATACGGCGCTGCAGTATTTGTTTGGAAAATCCACTGCGTGGAAGCTTTGTCAACAGTACAAGTTTTGGGGATCCATCCACATTCAAATCCATCTCAAGGGTCTTTTCTTTGATGCTCCCGCGGGTTTGAGATGTCTTAGTACTCTCATTTTGAATAGACACTTCATTGGATTTGAATTCAAGGAGCGGTGCTTCTCTCAAGATTCTCGACAACTCTTGTCGATTGTAACTTGATTCGTATAATGAAATATAGATTGACCAACGACTCATCGCTACTTTTTCAGCCAACGAGCGCAACATGGAATGAACGGCCTCAAAGCCATGAATCGAAACCAACCACTCAAAACCCTCAATGAAAAGAAGACCATGTTCCGATGAGATTAATGCCTCTGTGAAATGATTGAGTTTCTCCAAACTTGGCTCCAATACTCCTTTCCCTTCACTGTTTGTGAGCCAGAAGCATTGAATTTCAGAGATATC
>JAAZUV010000090.1 GCA_018623995.1 Methanobacteriota archaeon | reverse complement strand
GACAGATTTGATAACATCTGGAATGGCATCGGACATCGATACTTTGAGGACATCCATTTCCATGACTTCCTTGCATGTAGTGTCGTTGACGTCAACACCGTTACCTATCGCCTTCAGCATTTGACGCTGTCCGATAACACCCTTGACTTGGTCATCATCGTCCAAAACGATGAGAATCCCAGATGGAATGCTTACAAGACGCTTGCATCCTTCTACCAATGTATCATCCAAACCAATGGTTACGTGTTCATCATCCAGTTCTAAATCAGCAACAGTTTCGCTCATGTTCCTTGCTGAACGTGACCGTTCAAGAGGGTTTTGACCCTAAGCAACGATTTTGATGATGCGGTCGCAACCCGAGCATTGAATCCGAATAGGGCGCAAATCGGAGGTCACTGGGTTTGAGGTCTGGCATTGAGGACATGCGATTGTAGGGAAGTTTTCGACAACAATCTGTGGCTTTGCCTTGGAACCGCCTGGAGGTCCAGTCCGAGGAGAAATGACGGCCGTTGCCCACCAAATGAGAACAATTCCACCGCTTGAGCCTAGAATGTAGACGGCTTCGAAGGCAAAGAAGAGCAACAAAAACACGATTGGAACAAGAATCATTTCAATCATGATTGGATACTTGGATCGATTTCTCACCATTCTAAATGCTACAAAGAGGCCTCCTGCAAGCATGATGGTCATAATCAGTGTCAAACTGAGAGGTGCATGAAGAATGGACGTAGTTGGTCTTGATTCAATCCTGAATTTATCGGATTGTGTCAAATCTTGAACCGAGATTGTTGCTGATTCACCCCAAGGGAATCGAAGATAGGTCACTTCAATGTCATCGTTTTGAAAAACATCCATGTTGGTGAACGAGGTGAATCCACTCGATTTAACGTTGATGAGTAAATCGTAGGATGACCACAACGGAGAAGGTTGTGAGGTCATGAATGCACTGTCAAGGATACGGTATTCCGAACCGGAAACAATCGGCGTGAGAGAATCAATTCTCAGTTTCAATGGAGCATTCCGAACACGATTCTCACCCATCAAATCCAGTGTAATGGCAAAGGTCTGCGCATTGGAAAGATCGCCAACAATCTCTTCGGATTCCAAACCGAGACCAAACTGGAAGTATGTGATGTAGTAGGAACTCATGTAGTTCTCAAATTGACTGATTTCAGCATTCTCAATAACACGACTCCCACGCTCATCATCGTTGACATTCCCACCATCGAAGTTCTTCAAGACGTTTGAGAGTGGGATGGTTTCGTCACCGAGATGGTCCAGTCCCCAGCGCATCCAGAATGCCATCTCACCCTCAATGGTCAAAATCGTGGTCTGAGCCAATCGAAGGCCACCATCACCTGAGCCGTCAAACGTCTCAATCTCAAAATTCGTAGAACCAGTCAAGACGAGGCCTGCTTGAAGCTCGTAAGAGACAGAGACACCAACGGTCTCAATGCCGCCTGCAGCACCATCCCATGTCCAAATAACGAGGATAGCATCGCCTTCGAGAACCTCTGTTGGGTCAACGGCTAATTCAACGCCATTCACGCTCAGAGAAATGGATTTCGAAAAGACAAGTGCTTCCATCCCGAAAGGCGATTCAATTCGGGCAGCGAAGTAGACCAAGTCACCCTCGACCTCGGGTTGGTCAAGTGTGAGATCAATGATGGGTAATTCAGCAGTGAGTTTGGAATCGTGCTCTTCACTGCCCCAGAAAAATTCCACCTTCGCACCCGATGCTGGAACTGTGAAGACGAAGTTGCGTGCACTCACACTGACAGAAATTTCAGAAGTTCCACTTACGGATACTTCTTCTACCGGTATATCGATGGAAAGTGTTCCAGAACCTTGGGGCACGAACAAGGACTCCGTTGCCCCTAGGAAAGCAGTGAACGAAGAGCCACCAATCGTTACCGTAGCGGACATATTGACATTGGCACCGCCAGCATCAGAGATGGTATAGTCCATCTCAACCGTCCAAGTGGATTCTGGCACCGTACCTGGCCATGCGGATTCAAGACTCCACTTACCAATTTGCTCGGAAGATGTGATCGCTGTTTCAAACGATGCTGATGAAGATGTTTCAGAGAACAATTCGGTGAACGGAGAGAGTGTTTGGTCCGAGTCTCCGAGAAGATAGAGGTCGATTTCTGTCGCATCACAACACACTTTGGTATCTTCTGCGCGTACCGTTGTACTCAGTGGAGAGTAGGGTGCAAAGAGCGAGAGCATAAAGCAACTCAACAGAAAGAAGACTCGGCCTCGCATTCTCTCCACATCACACGGTCGAGAACGAAGCGTATAACATCAACGCTGTATTGTACAAAACTTCGTTGGATTTGGCCTCAGAGCGCTTTGTCCAAAAGTGTTCCAAGTTCCTTTTCGAACAGGCCAATCAAAGCCTCACCGACTTCACCTTGCAATTCATCAGGCAAAAGTCGGAGACCCAGTCGAGTTGCTGCACGAGTTGCCTTGAGCTCAGCATAAACAGAACGTGCTTTTTGATGGAAATAGTAGGCAACTGCTTCTTTGATTTCGGCATGAAGATCCGGGTCCTCTTCGATCTTGTTTCGAATGTGAGCCTTGAGTTCATCCTTGACGATGTCTTTGAACGATTCAATGATCAAATCTTCCGTGGACATCAAATCTTGAACACGTTCTCGGATGCTTCCTGTGAGCAATCGTTCAATCGCCATGATAATCCCAGCACCTTTTGATGTTTCAATCCGTCGATGCTGTTAATCGGCCGGTTCTAAGGATTTCATCAGCCAATCGTCCAGCATGAAGGACAGCAGCATCGGCTTGTTCTGGCCACGCTTTTACCAATCTGTACAGAGATGTGGCTAAATCCGTTGACTCGTTTGGAATACGCATTCGTTTCCAAATCAACTCCTCAAGACGTGCAGTCGAGAGGCCTTCGCTTGAGAGCAATGGCAAGGAGAATTCAGACAGTGCTTGGGCTCGCGTTGGTGCGTCCATTTCCACCCAGAGTTTCTGCAGTCGTTTCAATCGGCGTGATGATGCGAGAGGCATCATGTCGACACTTGCATCGGAAATCTCTGGCAAAGGTACAACTTGAATGGTTCCTTCATCACGCAGGAAATCACGAACGATAGTGTGAATTGGATCGATGGTCGTATCGAGGCTCTCCATCATCCATTGACCACATCCTGCGTAGGGACGGCATCGCTTCGTTCGAGAACCATTCGTAGCCAGCACTGAAGCGATTACGGCACATTGTAGGACAGCATCGACTCGGCCTCTGCGCGGTGTTGATGAGTTTCGAAACTCAACCTCAACCGGTTTTGGTGCAATGATGAAGGCATTTTCCATGTTTGTTTCGACCCGGTTCCAAGGATCGATAAAGAGAACATTGACGCCGGATTGTTTTGGTATCAAATCAACTTCATCTGGTGGAATATGTGAGTTTGGTGGAAGGATTCGCCGTGAATACGAAATCCCCCGGTCAAGGAGGGCAGATTCCAAAAAACCGAGAGCAAGGACTGAAGTCAAATCAGCAGTTGTTACAAGAAGCAACGAATCGGATTGAAGGAAAGCAACTGCATCATCGATGACATCGTTCAGCGATGCAAACAAAGGTGCTTTGCGCAGGTCGTTCATGTCCGTCTCATAAGGTCCTTGACCCCGAGACAAATGAATGCTCCCAATCACTCGACGATGAGTCGGAGTTGGTCACGCTTGTACTTCCAATCAGCGGAGAGTTTGCCCTCAGCCTTGTAGTAGTTACCGAGTCGGCGGATCTTTGCTTCCGTCAATTCGAGGGAACGCTTGTTGTGAATGTCACGGTGATTGGTTGTGAGGTGGTCGATGATGGCGACAGCTTGTCGCATGAGGTTCATCAGGTCCTCAGGGTACGAACCGCCGAGGTCGTTCTCAGCGAGAACGGCTCCGATGCGCTTTCCGAGGACAAGGCGAGCGTTTGGAACGGCGTGCTTGTCACGAAGAACAATACCGATTTGTGAGGTGCTCATGCCCTCTTTTGCGTACTTGACAACCAAGGACTCGACTTCCTTAGCGTCGGTGTTGGACCAAGCAGATGCTTCTGTCATGAACGGCTTTGAAGAACCGCTTTTTCCTTTTCGAGATGAATACATTCGTGCCATATGGACCACTCGGAGCAATCTTGCGACCTGCTTGCCCTTCTTAACCACATCGCTTCAACAGGTCATCGCTTTTGATGCATTTTTGCTAAACGACCAGGCGTTCCTGCCCATTCCCAACCGGGAGCGAGGGCTCGTGCTGAACCAGCTGCTTTACCGTCCTGTAGAACCAAGACATCCTGACCTCGACGAATGTTTTGGTCAAACGCATCGATGATGCCGAGATGAAGGTCGCCCTTCCATTTGATGCCAGAACGAAGCGTGACCGTTGGAAGAATGTTCTGCTCAAACAGCAATGGAATGGCCTCCTTACTGAACGAAAAGCCAGCTCGATCAAACAACCATAGAGCAATCTGCTTGCCATCTTTTTCGATTCTCCATCGTGGAGGTTTTCCACGGATTCGGCAATCGTTCAACCATGCATCGTTGCCGTACAGATACCTCGATATGCTCTTGAATCGATCCAAATTGATTGACTCACCTTTTCGACGACGCAACTCAATCGTTTGCTTGCAATGCAGGACTGCATCGGTAAGACGCTGCAATGCTCCACGTGAACCAGACGAGTCACCTTGACGTGTTTCGATAACCTCGATGCCTTCCATTTCGAGGAGGAGACCACTATGGTTGACGATGCAAGAATAATTGTGGCGTTCTACAAGAGATTCGACCATGCTTTGCACACGGTCTCGTTCATCTTGCGTCCAGTCACCCGTGACTGGAATGTCGTAGAACCCTGCTGGCCAGACATCCTCAAGATCGCGGGGAACGAGACCGAGTGGCGAGGTGACCATGACCTCATGACACGCATTACTACCAATGGCATCGATAAATTTTCGATGCGATTTTGATAGGCGATACGGTTTCCTGTCCGAACACGGCAACAGCACGAGCACGTTGTCCAGCCCCTCTGGAGTTTGATAGCGATGAGTCATGAATTCAACCCATGATGCCACTTCGGCATCAAGATGGCTTTCCTGGGCCATGAATTCAATCGTTTCTAGGCCAGATGGGTGGGCCCGAAGTACATCCGATTTTTCGTTCATCAGTGCATCAAAGTGACGCATGTGCTCAACAAGACGCGGACTGTTGAGGCTCTGTTGTTGAGCAAGTCGACGCAAGGTTCCTGTTTCGATGGCTGATTGAACAGAACGCAGTGCTTGTTGATAATGATGCAAAGCAACGTCCATGCTGAAGGATTCACCATCGAGAGGTTGTCTCGGGCCAAAAGCTGTCAACAGATGATCTGCACTTAGAGCAAATCGAGTCCTTGTGGTATCGAATAAGTCAACTCCAAACCATGCAAGAACTGCAGCATTGTCTGGACCACCTATGCCTGGTGTCCACAACAGTGCCCCGGGAAAGCGGTGCTTCAGCGTTTGAATTGCAGTGACGAGTTTTCCAGGCTGGGCTGCAAGTTGTACAGCATCCACGAGGACGACGATATTGGGTTGCAAAGCGTCATCCAACAACGATGGGTCGTGATGCAAACGTTGCCAAGACACGGGCAGGAGTGGTCCAGAATCTGCGGATTCTCCAGCGTTCGCCTCTTCAAGCGAAGGTGGAAGAACATGACCGACGGATGCTGTCATTTGAGGCCCAGGGCGATCAAACGTTGGTGGAATCAAAGCAAATTGGGTTGAGACGGTCATTTCAGCAGGAATGGTGCGTGTTTGCGTACAATGAAACGCAGCAAAACCTCTGCACACATCGTCATCGTCGTCCGTTGAGATGAGGGCCGGCGTTCGTACAGCAGGCGATGAACGGTCACCCAAACCCCACACACGGCCATAGCGGTGGCGATGAAGAACCGTGCGACCAAGTCCTTCTGCCATGTTGCCTGCTGAGGTGGTTTGTTTTTCAAAGATGCCACCGATTGCGAAGAAAGTGT
>JAAZUV010000089.1 GCA_018623995.1 Methanobacteriota archaeon | reverse complement strand
GCGAGGCCCAGAGATTGGAATTGTACCGCCAAATGGCTTAATCTTCATTCCATCCTTTCGCCAAGGAGGATTGACTGCAGGTTTTCCAGCAAGATAGGTGTCTTCGATGAACGAGTCAAGATATCGAATCGCTCCTTTCTTGTCGGTTGTAACCAGTCCGACATTAGCCCGTTCTCCTTCTTTGGGAATCATCCAAACGTAACCGTGTGGTGAATACTTTGGCCACAAGTAAAAGTCAAGATAGCCATCGTTTGGCACATCGTTCAACTCGTACTGGAATCCAGCGATGACCTCAACCTCGGTTCCCATGTCAAGGAGTTTCGAGGCTGCCCCTGACACGCCGGAGGCATCAATCACGGCTGAACATTCAATTGGAAATTCATTTCCTTTGCCTTCAATAATCCAATTGGAAAATTGATTTTCGCTATTGAAAATTCTTTTCATCGATGTGACTCGATGATTGAGGTACAATTCTGCCCCAAGTGATGTGGCTTCATCCATCAACCACTGTTCAAACAAATGCTTCTCAAGAACATACCCAGGTTCTGTAAGCAGCTTGTTTTCGCCACCAGGGAAGATGACTCGAATACCTTTCACATCCAGAGCTTTGACATGATCCGGTATCTGCAAATCCAAATTCTGCACAGCAAGATCGGAAAGGCACTCGCCACAATGAACTGGTGTTCCAACTTCTGGATCGGCTTCAACCACTATGGTCGAAAGGCCAAGACGAGATGCATGAATTGCTGCAGAACCACCGCCAGGCCCAGCCCCGATAATGAGGAGGTCGCATCGCTTCGCCTCTGCCATGATTTCCACATCGATACACGGCACATGAATTCAACGGTTTCACCCGCTGGAGGATAATAATTTGACATTTGAACATTATTAGTTTTGATTAAATAGATATTAACCAACGGAACATCAAGTGATATTATGAGTGAAACGACCGAAGATAATCGACTGCCTGTTACCGTTTTAACTGGTTTCCTCGGTTCTGGGAAAACAACCTTGCTGAATCACATTTTGACGAGTACTGAACACAAAATGAAGTTCGCAGTCATTGAAAACGAGTTTGGTGACGTTGGTGTCGACGAAAACATTCTCGTCGAAAGTTCAGAAGAAAGCATCATTGAAGTGATGAACGGATGTATCTGCTGCACTGTTCGAGGCGATTTGACGGAAGTTCTCAACAACATGCACGACCGAATCAAGGATTTCGATGGCGTCATCATTGAAACCACAGGGCTTGCCGATCCTGCGCCTGTCGCTCAGACGTTCTTTGCTGATGAGAGAGTTGCAGAAAATTACAATCTGGATGGAATCATCACTGTCGTCGACGCAAAGCACATCGTACAACATCTTGACGACGAAAAACCAGAGGGAATCGAAAATGAATCTGTGGAACAACTTGCTTTTGCTGACCGCATCATGCTGAACAAGATTGATCTGGTCGATGAAGATGAACTCGCCAACGTTGAATCTCGTATCAAATCCATCAACGGCTTTGCTCCGATTTTCCATACCCAAAACAGCATTATTGACCCAAAAGAACTCATCAACATTGGAGCCTTCGATTTGGAAAAGACCTTGGAGATGGACCCAGAATTCCTCGATACTGAGGCAGAACACGAACACGATGACCGAGTTACTTCGACGAGTATGAAGTTCGAAGGTGAACTCAATGTCAACAAGCTCGAGCGTTACATCGGGAAGCTCATGCGAGAGTATGGCGAAAAACTGTTCAGATACAAGGGCGTTCTTGCTGTCAAAGGCATTGATGAAAAATACGTCTTCCAAGGTGTACACATGCTCTTTGGTGGCGATTTCAGTCGGGACATCGGTCTGTGGAAGGAAGGAGAAACAAGGGAATGTCGGTTCGTTTTCATCGGGAAAGACTTGGATCATGAAGAGCTTCAGAAAGGATTGATGGAATGCCGAGCAGAAGATCTGCGCTTCAATGTAGGCGACACAGTCTACGCCAACATCGGTGAATTCGCTGAAGGACGAATCCTCAAAACGTGGGACCAAGGCAATCCGTACAGAGTCGAGATTCAGAACGCTGAAAAGTCAAATGTTTGGGTTCCAATCGACAACGACGACTATGTTCGAGCAAGCCTCTGAAGCAGGAAGGTAGAGTAATGGCCCCGAGACTTCTCGTTTGCGATGGTTGTTGCTGTGGCAGGATGGAGAAGGGCAACAATGCAGTTCCGATCGAATACCTCAAGAACGCTTGGAAAGAGCATGGGCTTCAGGAGTATGTAGGTCTCTCAATATCGGGCTGTTTAGGTCCTTGCAGCCTCAACAATGTCACATTGATGATGAATGGGAACGAGCGTATTTGGCTCGGTGATCTTGGAACGACTGAGCATTACGAAGCACTCGTTGAATGGGCGAAGTCAATTTCGAACGACCAAGAGGTCTCAGAGTTACCTGACCTTTTGGTGTCGCATCAATTCAAGCCCAAGTAGGCTCTTTTTCTCAGAAACCCGAACCGATGTTGTAGTTTGGTGCGACTGTGAATGGAAAATGACAATTTATTGCTTCTCCAAAAATTGCAACGACAACGACCAGCATGATGATGTGGAAAATCGCCTGCAAATAGACTTCTCCAGTACTCATTGTTTTTACAGGAATTGAAGCAAGTAAAATCAGGCCATTGACTGGGACTGCAAGAACACTTGTCCAAAAGAGAAACACTCCAATCGAGACCAGCGCACCACCCTCATCACATCCATCAAGCGCAGAGGTATCACCAATCTCAACCAAACCACCTCCAACAAAGGCCATGACGATGAGAACAAGACATAACCGCTTGTGAAGCTTGTTTGCTCTGAAGACCCCATCAACGGAAATGACCCTTCCTGTTTTATCGTCTTTCACAACCAGTGGAGTTTCCCACTTGTCCATGTATTCTGAGGAGGGATTGTCTCTAATAATGCGTGTACCTGCTTGGCAGCATCAAACAGGCATACCGATGTACGGCTCATCAATGTCCAACTGGAGAATATAGAGCCCAGTCGAAATGCATGAGGCGTAGATCCGTCCTTCATGGAATTCTACGGCCCAGAGGAACGGAACCCATGAGAAATCGTAGAATGCACTGTCAAGAGGTGTTCCGTCAAGGTGCCCTCTTGGGAGATAGTAGCCGACTGTAGCTTCAAAGTGGATGTCAATCCGATCAGTGGCAGTTGGTGAGATGAGCGTTTCAACATCGACAATCCAGACGCCTGCATGATAATGGGAGATGTACAGTCGTCCGTCCCATGTACCTCCACGAGATTGATCGGTCTCTTCTGTGGTCTCGAAATAGCCACTATCGAGGTTGTGTGGACTGAACAGCAACCATTCGTCCGCAACTGGGTCGAGTTCACATGTAGAACCGAAACAATGGTCTGTTGCGTAAGGAATTTCCCAGTCACGGGTCATGGAAATCTCGAACTTGAAGTTCCCGTTTTCCATTGAGTATTCAGTGGTGTCGAGCAAGTAGACAATGCCTGTTCCCTCGTACAGGTCGAGGCATTCAACAGCTGCCGTTGTGTAATGACGAGGTTCGTCACCGAGCCCGAGGTGGGAAACATCGAGCATTTCTGGGAAAGGCTCTGCATAGTGAATGTACGATACACGTCCACCGTTCTCGTTACCAGTTGTCCCAGAGTCCGGCTGGCCATCGTTGTCCAAGTCGAGGAAATCCATCCAAGAACCGACCTCAGGCGCTCGCCATCGGCACATCACTGGGTTGCCTTGCCCAGCCTTGCAAAGTGTTGCCATCGTTGTATATTGGGCAGGTGAGTTGACTGGGTGTGGAACGTCGGTAACATCGCCAATTCGAAGCCCTGCTTCCCAGTAAGAGCCGTAAACAAAGGTTCGACCATAGCGTGGATCCTCGGTATCTTCACCTGGCCATCGTTGTACGGTCATGTCGTGAATGTAAATCCAACCACCACGAGTTGTTTCCCATGCGACTTCGTATTCTCCGACCTTGATGATGGTGTGACCAACACCGGATGCTGGGATGCCTGGAAGTGTTCGAGAAGCACTGCCTTGGAGGTTGAGGTGAGCGATGGTAACACCACCACATGCTTCACCCAATGCAGAGTCGCATTGCTCGTAATCAGGGTTGGCTACGAAAATGTACCATTCCCCATCGATCATGTGTGGGTAGAGGTTGTGAGGACCACTTGGGTGATCGACATCGTACCATGAATCAACGTAGGTTGGATTTGTTTTGTCTGTCACATCGATGAGAACAACAGAGACTTGAGAAGGATCCCCCCATTCACCAACGTTTGGATCAGCGTAGCCGGAATCGACAAGTTGGTTCTGAAGAATGACGTACTCGTTTCCATTGTACTCCAGATATTTCACATCGAGAACTTGTGTATTCGGGTCGTTGTAAACACCGACGACTTGAGGGTCCGAGGCGTTGGTGACATCAACGATGTGCATGTCGTTCCAACCTGCCTGGTAGGTGTACACATTACCATCGGGGGAACGAGCAACGGAAACTTCAGCGTTTCCTGGTGATGTCAATGGATTGAATGCAAGCTGTTCGATGTTGTCGGTACCCGCTTGGTGCTGACTGGCGTTTGAGTGATCGTGTCCATCGCCTTGGAACAGTGGATCGCCTGCTGCAAACGTGATGTTTGGTTCGCTTGTTTCCGCTTCCTCACCAACGCCGACAAGAAGGACGGTAATTGAAGATGCAAAGAGAATACCAAAGATGGCCAGAGCAACCACTCGCGTGTCCATGTCAGGGCGACAGATACCTTGCGTATTGTATTTATTCTCAGTGCACTTGGCCAAACCATGCGTTCCCTTGTGGTTGCAATGGTCGTGTTGCTGCTCGCAGCACCTGTAGCAGCCCACGAGTTGGTCATTTACACCGTAATTGTGAACGATGAGGGGCCACAACCGGCGGATGTACCTGCAAGTGCGCTCAAAGCTGGCGATTCGGTCTGGTTTTGGATGAAAGACTCGACAGAAAACATGTCTTTGGTTATCGAATTGAGCAAAGATGGTGCCAGTGCACGTTCTCCAACACTCGTCTACGAGTGTGCTCTCGATGAAAACGGAAGTCTTGTCGATGACAACTGCAAGAATCGATTTGAATTCACATTTGGCGGAAATCAGTCCGTTGGTTTGTGGAACATATCGTACATGAAATCCATCAATGGAACGCTCACGGAAACGCTCTATGGCAGCGTGATGATCAACGAAGACGTCCACCTCGATGCAAACCACACGCACGACAATTCCACACAGCCAGAAGTCGAAACCCAAAGCACTGGTGGCATCGACTCGATGGTTCAAACCGCTGCAATTGTGGTCGCAATCCTATCTGCACTCGGTGTTGGAGTCATTTTGATGCAACCCGAAAAGAAGACCTTGGTCGAAGAAGAATAGGTTCAAATTTGCACCTTTATGTACTGTCAAAAACAGTATTTTTATGGACAAAAATCCTTCAGAAAGCGATGAATTGAAAGCCATTCGAGAACAAAAAGAACAACCACTCCTCGATGCATTCCAAGGCGCAAAAATGTGGTTTCATGAGAAGTATCTTCTTTTCGAAACCACACTCAACATCGAAACCGATGCATGGGGGGCACGCATCACACTCAGTAGCATTGCTCACCCAACGTTCACCATCTCCGGGCGCTGGGATTTGATTCACTTTGGTTCTGATTCCATCGGATGTTCCATGGTTGGCTGGTCGCTTTATTCTGAGTGCCCCTATCCTGAATGGTTCGAAGAATGAATTGTCTCATGCTCAAATGCGACGATTCAAAGGTAAACGGCTTCTCGGAAGGTCGTGGCTTGGGTACGTCTACGGCGATTTCTGAAGCATCTCGAAAAGCGAGGTGAGGTGCTGCGCATCAACCGTCCAGTTGATGTCACCTACGAAGCAGGTGCCATTGCTGACCTCCTAGTCAAGAACGATGGTCCCGCTGTCGTCTTTGAACAACCCCGCCTTGCCGATGGTTCCATTTCACCCATGCCACTGGTCATGAACCTGTTTGGTAGCCATCAGCGAACTTTGGATGCACTCGGAGCTTCGCATGAAACGGAAGTTGGCGATCGCATGACTGCGATGATGAAACCAGACATTG
>JAAZUV010000015.1 GCA_018623995.1 Methanobacteriota archaeon | reverse complement strand
GATGTCAACGAAGTAGTACAGAAAGAGGGTGCCTATGATGATGAACGCTTGAATCGTTGCTACGGCGAGGTATTTCATACCGACATAATCGAATCGGTTGATAGGCCTGGAGAAATATAGCGCACTGGTTCCGTTTGATCGGTCCTCTGAAATAACGCCTCCAACCAATAAGGCTGCTACGAGTGGATAGTAGAGCATGTTGCGTGGGAAGAACCCGAGAATGTGACCGTACAAATTGTTTCGACCAACACCCCAAAGTTCGTACAAGTCTGCTTCTCCAATTACAGCAAACAAAAGCGTCAGAGCAACGTCGGTCATCGATGCGATCAAGACGAAGATCAACACGAGTTTCGTCGGCACTCCCCACGGACGATGGCCTTTGCGAACGATACCCAGAACATGGTGACGAAAAATCGCCCAATTGCGCATCCATCTCGGATTCAATGTCCCTTCCCAAGGAACGTATACCTGCTCAAAGAGTTGTCCAGTTTGAGCAACTGGTTGGGCAACAGAGGCTTGGTCAGAGGATTCAGAGCCCCAAGCAGCATCCATTCGACTTTGCCCAGTAACGGGTGTCGAGGCATCAATGGGCGCTTCTTCGCTCATGCTCCTGAACCTCCCATTGACTCAGGAGCATCCACCTTTCGAGCCTCTGCGGGCGATGAAAGCAAGTCTTCGCTCGACTTGACACCATACCCGAAGCGTTCCATGATGACGATGAACAAGTCCTCGAGCGATGCTTCGTACTCATGCATCCGACGAATTTGTGCACCCGTATCTGCTGCGCATTTGAGAATCCTTTGCGTGGTCTTTTCCCCATCGTGGCGTATTCGCATCATGCGACCTTCCCGCCGAACCTCAAGGCCCTCCTTCCCGAGAGCTTGTTCAAGCTCGTTGGCCATTCCCCACACGTGAATTTCGAGTTCTCGATCGATGGCTTTCAAGTCCTCAATTCGTCCTTGGGCAGCAAGTTTTCCTTTATGCAGCAATACGATGTTCTGGCACACGCGCTCAACATCGTCCATGAGGTGACTTGCCATGAGAACCGAGCGATTGCCTGCGTTGACCATGTTGGAAAGCGTCGTCAACATGGCTTGTCGGGCGTCAGCGTCAAGACCGTTCGATGGTTCATCAGCAATGATGAGTTGTGGGTCGTGAATGATCGAACAAGCCAATTTCGTCGCTTGTTTCATACCCGTCGAGAACGATGAAATAGGCCGGTACCGCAACTCACCAAGACCTACGTATTCCATGGCAGTATGGGCCCTTGACATAGCAACGACTGGATTCATCCCAAGCAACTCACCACTGTACCGCACCTGATGAATCGCATCCATGTTGTCATCAAGAGCATCGTATTCAGGCATGTAACCAATCTTTGAACGAATGGACAAACCATCGGTTCGAATGTCATGACCGAGGACTCTGCCCTCTCCAGAGGTGGCTTGAATAAGCCCGAGTATGGTCTTGAAGAATGTGGATTTGCCTGCTCCATTCGGCCCAAGCAAGCCAGTTGCACCTTGTTGAACCTGAATGCTCAATTTATCGAGAGCGACATGAGGACCATACGATTTGGTCAACTCATTGGTTTCGATAATGAGGTCGTTGACCATTGTTCTCGTCGTTTACTAGGAAAGGAAGTCTTTGAATCCTTTCACGTCACGTTATTTGAATGTCTTCGAAAAGTCGCTTCTTGTCCGAACAGCGATGCCTTTCTTGAAGCGAAGCGCCTCGTCAGCATCACACTGTGCAAGACCATGTCCAATCAACGTACCTTGCTGGTCAACTATGAAGCAGGTCTGTCCAGCTTTCAACCAAGGGTCGCAAGCAACAATAAATCCGTGGAACACGTTTCGGCCACGCAGAACAAACTCAACAGCATCTTGCTCGACCATGAGCACAGCAGGTCCTTGCCCGAGACCAGATGTTGGTTGATACTGACCATCTCCATGGACAGGCATTGTCCGACGATCGTAGAGTATCTTCGACCCCATGTCCGTGATGGACAAACCACCATCGGTCAGTCGAGGGCTCAATATGTGGGTGCCGTTCTTGTCGATGACGTTCTTCACTCGACCGGTTCCACCGATGATGTAGGTACAAGAATCAATGATGCTTGCGGCTTCTTGGTAACCAACGTTCGAACAAACGACCAACTTATCGAGGATTTGTCGACGACGCAAGGCATCCCGAAGTTCTGGCAAAGCAGCATCGTCCACTCGAATTTCTTCTTCGAGAAGACCATGTTTAGCGAAGAGGTTTGATGCTTCTTGAATCAAAGAATCGGCTCCAATGTCAAGGATCAAGACTCGATCTGCATCGATGTGGAGTCGTTGCAATTCTTGTCGAAGCAAGACAGTATTGATTCGACGTTTCCATAGCCAGGATGGGCCATCGACCTGTGCGAATGGATTGAGGTCTTCGAGTGAGTATGGCAACAAACCAAGTGGCGTTTGGACAAGAATCTCAAGCTCCGGCAAGACATGTTTGAGACGGAGCACAAGCAGATCACAACGCTGACGCCAAGGACCTGGTTTTCCGTTCAATACCAAGACATCTGTTGGTCCAGAGGAAGCAGGTCTCCATCGATGTTGCAACTGCTTACGGGCAACGAGGATGTGCGGGCGTGAGAGAGTATCTTCACCTCCCCATCGCTCGCCTTTCTTCCGTTGCGTTGCTTGTTTGTTGACAACCTCGGACCAATCCTGTTCCCAAATACCTCCGCTTGGGTGGTAGTCTCGAGCAGCCGCTCGATCATCTTGGACCAAATCATCGAGTACATCCGATGAAACACTCGAAGTGAACGGTCGTGTCGTTAGCCAGAGGAAGGCTTCACGCAAAGCAGGATGTTGATGGCTCCGATGTTCCGCAAGTTGCCAAATGGTTCCATCATGGACCGCCTGCTTGCATCGAGAAAGTTCTGCGAGCGTTACCTCCAGATTGTATCGAGCCAGCAACTTCGTCCTCTCTTCCCTGTCGAGTTTGCGCACCGCTTCCGGGGTCCAATTGACAACACAGGGAACGAGTTCTGGCCATGCATGCAAATCACTCAAGCGATAGGTCCCTTGTGGGGAGAGTAAGCGATCGTCTCGTGCAAACAACGCATAGGCCGCAGAATCAAACAAATCAGCACCGAGTGCGATAAGCATCGAGAACAGCATTGGATGTCCGCAACCGAACATATGACGTGGGCGTTCAGGAGGAAGTTCGCCGATGGTAGCTAGCATGATCTTTGCGAGGTCCTTGTATCGATGTTGCTCCATGATTGGAACAATGCCACCGATGGGGTGAACGGTGAAGTCAAATTGACCCATTCCTTTTGCAGATTGTTTTCTCAGATGGCGATGGATTCCTCCCTGAATTGGTCCGTTGAGCATTGTATCTTGTGCAGCAAGAATCGAGGCTTCGCATCGCTCTATGGTTGTTTGAACCGCTTGCAACACCTCGTCTTCCGACATATCTGGTCGGCTAAAGACATCGAGCATGGTTGCAATATCCACACCGATGGAACGTTGGAATTCAACAATTTCCTCCACACCTACCTCAACATCGCCGTAGACATAGGACTGAAAGGTTCCGGAATCCGTCATAATGACGCCAGGGAAGTTGATGAGGTCGTGAACACCTTTCTCAACGGCATGTTGCTTCAAATCATCATGCTTCCAAATGATGTATGAGTTGGTGATGAGCCCTTGAATTCCGTATCGGTCCCACATCTCTCTTGGCTCAATGGTCCGAATGTTTGGATTAATGACCGGTAGAAGCGCTGGGGTTTCAAGAACACCATGTGCAGTATGCATTTTCCCGATGCGAGCACGCCCATCCCGTGCGACGACTTCGAATTTACCACGGTCGCCTTCTTTGCAAGGTTCTGGTTCATCCCGTGCACCATCCATCCATGCAGCCATAGTACCAACCCCATGACCTTCTCTTTTCAATTGCCCGACGAGACGTCAACAAATTCGACGTTTCCATGTGCGAGGATGAACTCACGACCAAGTTCATCGAAGGTGTCGAGTAGTGAAGATGAAAATTGAATTTGATTAACCTCTGAATCGTTTTCCAAATCGTTTCGGACTCCTTCGAGCGTACCCGGGGCGGCGCCGCACGACAAACACGCTCCTGTGAGATCGAGAACGAAGTTGAATCCTGTTGAAGCACGTTCCCATTTTGAAACAGCAATACCGCCGCCATGTCCATCGAGTGCTGCTCGGACTGGCCCCAAGCGAGAGAGGAGAACTGGAACAAGGTGTTCCGTTTCGATAGCATCAGCAATCCGAGTGTTCCTGAGCCGTTCCTCTTCTTCCGGATCGGTTTGTTCAGCGATTCGACGGTTGGCTTCTTCTTCCATAGCCTTCTGCGCTTCAAGTGCGTAAGCACGAACCAAATCGTCGTCCATGATTCATCCAAATTGAATTGCCGTTTGAATTCTTGCAAAGCCGTAGTATCATGATTGATTGCATCCATTGATAAGGGGGTGACGGTACCAATGAACAGGTGAGAACATGACTGAAGTCCTGTTACGTGTCGAAAATCTTCACGTCTCCGTTGGAGATACGCCGATTATCCAAGGCATCAGCCTCGAGATGAACCGTGGAGAGATTCACGCCATCATGGGCCGAAACGGCGCCGGAAAGTCCACTCTTGCCAACGTGATCATGGGCCACCCTGCCTACCAAATCACCAATGGAGCCATCCATTACAAGGGCCAAAACATCGAAGACATGGAGGTCTTTGAGCGAGCACGCGCAGGTATGTTCCTCTCGTTCCAATACCCTGCAGCGATTCCTGGTGTTCAGGTCGGAACATTCCTCCGTAAGTCCGTTGCATCCGTTCGAGGCGAGGCTCCTTCGCCAAGGGCGTTTCGTCAAGAACTCAACGAAGCCATGAAGCAACTCGATATGGACAAATCCTTCCTCTCACGCTACGTCAACGATGGTTTTAGCGGTGGAGAGAAAAAGCGTCTCGAGATTCTTCAGATGTTGCTCTTGCAACCTCACCTAGCACTCCTCGATGAAACCGATTCTGGGCTCGATATCGACGCACTCCGCATCGTTGCAGAGGGAATCAATGCCGTTGCAAAAGACACCGGTTGCCTCATCATCACACATTATCAGCGCCTTTTGGATTTGGTCAAGCCAGATGTTGTTCACGTTCTCATCGACGGAAAAATCGTTGAAAGCGGAGGCCCTGAACTTGCGCTCAAACTGGAAAAGGAAGGATACGATTGGGTGGATGCCCTTGCTTGAGGTGATTGAATGACACAAGAAGCTCAAGATGCAGTTGGAGACTACAAATACGGATTCCACGATCCCGAATCTGCCACCATCCGATTCGACAAAGGACTCAGCGAACAAGTCGTTCGCGACATCTCGGAACTCAAAGGCGAACCAGAATGGATGACCGACATTCGCGTCAAGGCCTATCACCACTTTATGGAACGAGAAATGCCAACATGGGGCAACTGTGATTCACTTGCTGGTATCGATTTCGACAATGTCACCTACTTCCTGCGTTCATCCGATAAAACCGAAAAAGATTGGGACGATGTCCCCGATGACATCAAGCGAACCTTCGACCGATTGGGTATTCCTGAAGCTGAACAAAAATGGCTCGGTGGCGTCACCGCTCAATACGAAAGTGAAGCCGTCTATCACTCGATTCGAGAAGACCTCGAAGAACAAGGTGTTCTCTTCCTTGACATGGATTCAGGACTCAAAGAGCACCCTGAGATTGTCAAGAAATACTTCGGAACGGTCGTTCCTCACACCGACAACAAATTCTCTGCGCTCAACACAGCGGTTTGGTCCGGTGGCTCGTTCATTTACGTGCCGAAAGGCGTCCATGTCGAAATGCCTGTTCAGGCCTACTTCCGCATTAATGCCAAGAACATGGGTCAGTTTGAGCGAACGCTCATCATCGCCGATGAAGGTTCATCGATTCACTACGTCGAAGGATGCACTGCACCTACATACTCGACAGACTCCTTGCACTCCGCTGTGGTTGAATTGATCGCTATGGAAGGTGCGAAGATTCGATATTCTACTGTACAAAATTGGTCTGCAAACGTCTACAATCTTGTCACAAAGCGTGGTGTTGCTCACAAGAACGCTACCGTTGAATGGGTCGATGGAAACATTGGCTCAAAGTTGACCATGAAGTATCCTGCAGTTCTGCTCAAAGGAGAAGGAGCTCACGCTGAGGTCATCTCCGTAGCCTATGCGGGAGAAGGCCAACACCAAGACGCTGGTGCGAAAGTGCACCACCTCGCACCGAACACAACCTCGAACATTCTATCGAAATCCATCTCCAAGAACGGTGGACGTTCGTCTTATCGCGGTATGCTGCAAGTTACACCAAAGGCTGCTGGATGTCGCTCAAAGGTCGTTTGTGATGCACTCATGCTCGATGAAGACAGCCGCAGCGACACCTATCCAACCATGGAAATTGGGAACTCGACCGCTGATCTTGAACACGAAGCCAGCGTTTCCAAAGTTTCTGGTGACCAACTGTTCTACCTCATGAGCCGTGGCCACACCGAAGAAGAGGCCATGGGCATGATTGTCAACGGATTCTTCGAACCTTTCACTCGAGAACTACCTATGGAATATGCTGTTGAACTCAACCGTCTCCTTGAATTGGAAATGGAGGGCTCGATTGGATGACATCGTACCTCGATGCCAACGTTCCAAGTCGATCCGAACACCTCTGGCGCTACACGCCATGGTCAAGGGTCCATCCAGGCGCTGTTGATACTGTCCCAAAGGTCGATGCAGCAGCCATCAAAACGGAGGACTTTGAACTCGCTCCTTCGGCATTGAAGCCACTCCCTACCTCGGATATCGCTCGGATTTTTCTCAATGAAGTTCTCCAAGAAACAACAATCATCGATTGCGATAACAAGGATGGGCACATTCACATTCACGCAGGGGGACATGCAGTCTCTACACACCTCCACTTTACCTGCAACACTGCATCAAACATCGTCATTCACTTACATGGAGAACCGGATTGGTTCGGCTTAGCACTAACAGGGGACATTAATGCGAACGCACAATTGAGCGTCGGCGTGATCAACGAACTGTCCACCGATTCGGTCATGGTTCGTGTCGATGATTGGTCGCTTCATCGAGATGCTCGATTTGAACTTGCTACCCTCTCGATGGGAGGACATCGAAACAAGTCAGACATCCGCTCAACTCTGAAAGGTTCCAATGCTTCTCTCAAGCAATTCATCGCTGTTCACGGACACGGTACGCGACATGATGATCATCACGTCGAAATCCATCACCAACAACCGCACACGAATTCACACTTGTTGCTCAACGCTGCCTGCGATGATCGTAGCCATTCGATTGGAACGGGTGCACTTACCATCGATGATGTTGCACAGCATACCGATGCTGGTCAAGTCTTCCGCAACCTCTTACTGTCCCCTTCATCACGAGCTGAAGCAATTCCAGAACTCGAAGTTTTGGCGAATGAGGTTGCTGCCGCTCACGGTGCTGCATCTGCACCGATCAACAAAGAACAATTGCATTACTTGATGAGTCGGGGATTATCGAAGGACGAAGCAACCTCGATGATTGTTGAGGGCTTCCTTGTTGATTCTTTTACTGGGCTCGACTCTGAACATGTACGTGAGGCGATGCAAACCCGGTTAACGGTGCATCTTGAATGCCAACTGATTGGGTGATTGCATGGCCATTCAAGATGACTTCCCAATACTCCAGCGCCAGGTCAACGGCCATCGGCTCATCTATCTCGACAATGCGGCAACGACACAAAAACCGGCTGTTGTCATCGACGCCATGAACGATTACTACACAAAACACAACGCCAATGTACACCGTGCGGTCCATACACTTGCTGGTGAAGCGACCGATGGATACGAAGCCTGTCGAACATCGTTGAAGTCGTGGTTCAATGCAGAGCGCTGCATTCTCACGAGCGGAACAACAGAAGCGATCAACCTTGCAGCGCACGCTTGGGGACATCCTCAACTCAAAGGTCGTGCCATTGTCCTTACAGAAATGGAACACCATAGCGACATCGTTCCTTGGCAGATGCTTGCTGAAGCGTTTGGGAACGAACTTCGCTACGTCCCAGTAAAAGACGATTTGACGCTCGATATGGAAGCATACGAAGCATCCATCGAAGGTGCAGGGCTCGTTTGTGTGGTCCATACATCGAATGTCCTTGGCGTTCGAAATCCGATTGAAGACATCATCCGGATTGCTCACGAAAACGGTGCACGGGTACTCCTTGATGCTGCACAAGGTGCACCGCATTGCCAAATCAACATGGCTGAACTCGGTGCAGACATGATGGCATTGTCAGCACACAAGATGTGTGGTCCAACAGGCATTGGCTGTCTGTTGGTCAATGAAGAGACCTTCCAAGAGATGAAACCGTTCATGGGTGGAGGCGATATGATTGAGACGGTGACACTGGAAGGATCCACCTACCAGACCAATGAGCACCGATTTGAGGCAGGAACACCTCGGATTGCTGAAGCCATTGGCTGGAAATCTGCACTTGACTACCTCGGGCAATTGGATCTCGATGAGCAACATCAGCGTCTTCTTGAGATTGCTCGATACGTTGCCGATGAACTTCGCTCTCTCGGCATGACGGTGTACGGGAGACACGATGACAACGATTCATCGGTGGTATCCTTCTTGCATCCAACGCTCCACAGCGAGGATTTTGCACATCTCCTCGACGCACGAGGCGTAGCGGTCCGGACAGGGCATCACTGTGCTCAACCGTTGTTGAATCGACTCGGTATCAGCGGGACAGTCCGTGCATCGTTCTACATCTACAACACCATGGAAGATGCTGAAGAATTCTTGTCGCACCTTCGGGATATTTTGGAGCGATTCGCATGACGTATCCTGAGCAGCTCACCGAGTTGATTGAGGATTTCAAATCCATCGACGATCGAATGGAACGTTTGGAGTATGTCTTTGATCTTGCATCGGAAGTGAACGAATTGCCGACGTCTGAATGGGATGATTCAACCCGAATCACAGGCTGTCAATCCGAAGCCCATGTCCGAGTTGATATTGAGGACAAAAACGTCCGACTTTACTCAGGTGCCGACTCGAAGTTGGTTCAAGGATTGATGGGCATTTTGACCATTGCCATCGACCAACAACCAATCGAAACAGCACAGGCCTTGACACCTGATTTCGCTGTCGAAATGGGCATTCTCAATTCGCTTTCACCTTCACGAAGTAATGGATTCCGAAACATGTTCGACAAGGTGATGAACGATTTATCGGGGGTTGAATAATGGTCGAGGAAGCACACGTTATGGAATCGCTACAATCCGTTGAAGACCCAGAATTGGACATCTCGATTGTCGATCTTGGTCTTGTCTACGGTGTTCGCTTCGAACATCGCGATGAGGGTTTGCACGCTGAAATCGATTTGACACTCACTTCACCTGGCTGCCCTGCAGCTCCTGAAATCATGGCTGCAGCGCATCGTGCTGCCTTGCAGACCGATGGACTTGATAGTGTCCACATCAACCTTGTTTGGTCACCACGCTGGGATCCACGAGTTCATGCTACAGAGGATGCTCGCATGGACATGGGCATTTGGGATTGATTATTCACCAACATGAAGCATGATTTCATCACCATCTTCAACACCGAGACGTTCTCGTAGAAACGGTCCTGAAATCACTTCGACAACATCGACATGTCGAGTCAAATCGGGAATGAGAATAGCGCAATCAATGATGTGATCATCATGAGAAATTTTCGCTCGATATGCAGTCGCTCCACCAAACGAGACACCATCCCGCAAAAAGCCACGAACGCGTAATGCATCAAAAGCATCAACGTCGACATTTGATGCTTGTTCAAGCGAGGTTGAATCAGCATCGAGTGTATCGATTCCAGCCTTGTTTCTCAGTGCAATGTAGTGAACAAGGTGGTCTTGCTCAACGGTGATATTGAGCGTACCCGGCCATGCAGTTGTTCCGAGAATGGCTCGGAATTGCTCTTGGTAATGCGGTTGAGACATGAAAACATGTGCTCGACCCAACCCGCTGCTGACAATTCCATTGAGTTGCACAACATCACGCTACCTCCTCTCCTTTTTCATCATGCGTGTTGAGGCCACATCTCACAAAAGCCCTTAATCAACCTCGACGAGGCGCAAATGGTGAGACCATGCCTGGCGACATGTCTTGGATGAAACAGCGCTTTGATGAACTCAATGAGAAATCCCTGCTTTGGGAACCGCCAACGCTCGAAGGTCCGAATCAACCACGTTGCACAATGGAAGGCAAACCAACCATCATGTTGTCCGCAAACAACTATCTGAACTTGACAACGCATCCAAAGGTCGTTCAAGCAATGGTTGACGCTACAACCACCTATGGCGCTGGTAGCGGCTCAGTACGAGCCATCGCCGGAACAATGGATTTGCACCTTGAGGCTGAACGTACCGTTGCTGATTTCAAGGGTGTTGAAGCAGCCTTGATTTATTCAGCAGGCTATACAGCAAACGTTGGACTCATTCCGACATTGGTCCAAGGCCCACAAGATGTTATCATCAGCGATGAATTGAATCACGGTTCGATCATCGATGGTGTCCGATTAACGAAAGCACGTCGTGGCGTGTACGCTCACAACGACATGGGAGAGCTCGAGGCTGTCCTTCGAGCACATGAAGATGCAGATCGAAAACTCATCATCACCGATGGTGTCTTTTCGATGGATGGCGATTATGCACCTCTGGATGATGTGAACAAACTCGCTGAAGAATTTGGAGCAATGGTTCTGGTCGATGATTGTCATGGAGAAGGTGTGCTTGGAGAAGGTGGTCGAGGGATTGTTGATCATTTCAAACTTCAAGGCAAGGTTGACTTCGAAGTCGGTTCGTTCTCAAAAGCACTCGGCGTTCAAGGAGGAATTCTCGCTGGAACGGAAATGACACGAACGCATGCATTGAATCACTCCCGCTCGTGGCTTCTCTCAGGTTCACAACCTCCGGGCGTTGCAGCCGCACAGAAAGCAGCGATTGAAGTGCTCATGGAAGAACCAGAACACCATGCAAAATTGTGGGAGAACACCAACTACTTCCGCAAGGAATTGCAATCTCTCGGATTTGATACAGGCGTATCGACAACACCGATCATTCCAATCATGTGTGGTGAATCCTCAACTGCGAAGGCGATGACAACTCACCTCCAGCAGGAAGGTGTCATGGCCGGGGCGATTGTCTTCCCAATGGTCGCTCGAGATAAAGCCCGGATTCGTACACAGATGTCTGCTGGTTTGTCCCGAGACGATCTCGACGATGTTCTTCGCCTATTGGAATCAATTGGTCCGAAGGTTGGACTCATCTGAAATGGAATCGCTGAACTTGATCATGATTTGATTTCAGCTTGCTCAGCATCTTCCATGAGAACGAAGACGAATGCGCCTGATGCGCTGTCATAATCGACCGACAAAAACAGTGCTTTCATCTGTCGCTCTTCGAATGGATCGTGGAACCATGGCTGTCCACCCCGAAAAATCTTCAGAATTTCTTTGTATTCTGCCATGGACATGTTTCCTGTAATCGTGTATTCTGCCGATTCAGAACCTTCGTCGAGAAGATCATCGCCTTCTTGACCACGAATGACTGTGCGTTGCAGTCGTCGCTTGACACTCATGTGCACATTGCAATTCGCAATCCTATGCCAGTCTTTACCTACCGATGCGATAAAGCACTCATTCGCTTCCATACGGGGCTCTTTCAGAGGATGACCAATAGAGTTTATGCCGACAGGGCGATGTTCGGTTATTCTGATTCGAACGCATCGACAACTTCCAGAAGTTCAATGTCTTCTCCAGCAAGGCTGTCTGCTGAATCTTCCATTGGTTCCGTGTATGTTTTAGGAGCATCGAATGGGTTGACACCCTCATCGATCATACAGAGTAGACGCCAACGAGGAGCCCAGGACAAATGCACGTACGCAGGTCCAGGAAGCAAGAGTACAAACAACGAGAGACCACTAGGGATGTCGAGGATGTTGGAATAATCCATACCGAGCAAAGCAATTCCAACAAACGGCATTGGATAGAGGATGACTCGTGGAGGCGTCATTGGCATTCGTTTTGAAAAGGAGACCAGAATCAGGGATGCAAAACCAAGCACGAGGCATGCAGCCATGAACAGAGCCGAAAACATCAACCAATTCGAAAACGATTCGTTGAGACTATCGTATCGCAGAATGTATGGAAAAATCAGAGCCAAACTAATGAGGAACCCATAGAACATTCCAATATTGGCTGGATGAGATAGCCAAAGAGGCAGTCGAGAAAAACGACGCGACAACGAAGTTCCGAACAGAAGATCTTCATCTTCTGGCTTGAGTTGTGAAACCACTTCAGACCAACGAACGTGAGGTTCCATAACGGTATGCTGCAACATTGAGGCTATCAATGCACCCGTCTATGCATCGACGAATCGGCTATTCTTGACGCATCAATTTCTTGGCGATTGGACCTGCAGCATCCTCGAGTTCCATTTCCTCTGGCCAGTCGCGGTCAAGCAACCCATAATCCATCGATTCTCGCTTTCGGGCATCTTCAATCTCATCTTCGACCTCATTGTGTGCATCTCGTAAAGCAAGAGATTGGTTCAGTAAGGCCATTGTTCTTCGAAGACGAGCACCGATTGTTTTCTCCTCTGTGAAATAACCGAAGATGGTGTAATCTTCATCCAACGCTACGAGATTGAACCCTGAGAGCAAATCGTCCTGAATCAGCCTGTATCGGTTTTCACCGGCCTCGACCCATCGCCCATCCTGCAAACGAATCATGACTTCTGCTTGTTTGATGGAATCAAGTTCCATCATCGGATGCGAGGGGCTAACTGCGAATGGAATCCGTTGCCAATGCTGCCACTCACTCCACCCCACAACGAGAATGATAACAAACACTCCCAGCAAGATGAGACTGAGGAAGGAAGTTCCAACAAGGACAATGCCCATGAGAGGTAAGAGAAGGAAAAGACAGAAGCGAACAAAGATTCGACGAGTGTGTTCTTGTGCTTTCGGTGTTTGTGAAAAGACAATGAAGTGATCGGGGAGTCCCTCTTCAAACGTCATCACCATCACTCCTCATCGGTTGTAGGAAGCCGGACGTTTTCATAGGTTTGTTGCCATTCATCAACATCGTGAAAAAACACAGAGATGTTCTTGACATGTTGTGCGATATCAAAACCCCAAGCAACGTCCCATGGTTGTAGTTTTGGCGTCAATTTCGCCCATTGATTGGTGACCCCACGTACTTTTCTTCGCTGATGATTGTAGAGGAGTGCCGCTGTTTGAATCAATCCTTGGACAAGGAGGATTTCAGCTTGCGGGGCATGACGCGCTTTGAGAGAATTCCAGAGATCTTCCCATGCTTCGTGCGCATGCCAAAATCGACCGTTGTCGAAATCTTGGCGGCCTCGTTCGAGCAAAACCGCTTCGTCTTCAGAAAGTGGTGATGCCTCCATGGTTGGCCGAAAGCATCGACCATTGAAATGCTTCTCATTTGCCATCAAGGGACACACACTTCAAAAGATAAAAGCAAATCTTCCTTCTTGCGGGGTGAGGTAATTGGAGGATTTTATTCCCGGAGATGTGTTGGAAACGAGGCGCGGTGGCGTCGATGTTCTGCGACATCTTGCTCAAGAATTGGCGACCCTCGAGCAAAATGGATCCATTCAGATTGTTCGTAACATTCCAAACGTTGGTGAGCGTGTTGGCCATCTTCTCATCTTTGATGGAACCCTTGCGGCAGCCTTCCATCGTGCCGACAAAAACCGCTTTGGCATTGAAGCGCTTCTTGAAATCGAGTCCGATGCTTCAACGCTCGATGCAACCATGAGCCTACATGAGATGAGTGAAGCAACCTACATCAGAACACTCTCACAGTACCCCGACGCACGATTGGTCAATTCAAACGAAGGGGATAAGGAGGAAATGTGGTGGACTTCTGTTCGCACACCTCGTCGAAAGATTGAGCGAGAGGAACGCTTGCCCAAACTCAAACCGAGCGTATCTGTTCCTGAAGCACTACGACGTCGAAGTGAAGCACGCTTGAGAAATCAACAAGGAACCATGCTTCAACGCGGCCAGGTATGGTTGGAACATAGCATTGAAGCAGATGATGCATTGCAATTCGCTCATCGAATGAAGGAATTGAACGAACCGTTTCTAGTTCTTTCAAGGCAGTCGCCGGCTCGCATTGAGAATCATCTCAAAACAGGGCTGGAACACTACCGTTGGCTGTCTGAAACAGAGCATGAACGTACGCTTGAGCCATCACTCGAATCAATCCGAACGACGGTGGACACCTTCTTTGAGCAGCACAAAAAATGCGTTTTGATCATGGAGGGTATTGAGTACCTATCGGGCATCCACGGCGAACAAAGGGTCATTGAGATGATTCGCAGCATTGTCGACCAGGCACGTTTGAGTGGAAATGTGTTCATCCTCACCTCCAATCTCGAGGCTTTCTCAACACAGCAACGAGCGCGGTTGGAGCGCGAGTGTTCGCGTTTGAGCAAAGAACAACTTCAATCGTGGTTGTTGGATGTCGAAATCCTAGCAGAACATCCGTACTTCCAAACAATCGATGAGGAAGAAGAGGCAGCACTTGGAAAGCACCTTGAAGAGAACACGCACGACCCAATCATTGCTTCAGGGCAAACTGTTCCTCAGCCCGCATCACCATTGCCAGTTGAACATCAACCGATGAAGGTGGATGAAGAACTTCAATCGAAAATGATGGAATGGGCCAAAGAATCTGACGAGGAGCAAGAAGTTTTGACCGAAGAACCCGAAACAATGGACGAACAAGTGGAGCGTCTTTTCGATCGCCAGCCACGAACGCCGCAGCGTATTGTTCGACGGCGAAAATCCACTCCACCATTGACCAAAGGGAATACGTTGGATGCTGCCGCAAAGCATGACAAAACACTTCCAAACCTGCATGCGGTTGATTCATACAGAGCAAAGCAATTTGTCCCCGTAGCTTCATCGAAAGAACATGCATTCCCACCATCAAAACCTTCACGTTCGTCGAAAGGTATCGACCAGGCAGTGGCATCGACAGCAGGGAAAAGACTCGCTCAATTCCCCCCAATCAAGTCGACGAGGCATATACCGGTTGCCGTTTCGACACCTAAACAGCAACCATCCAAGACAGAGACATCGCCACATGCTCGTGAGCATGCATCAGCAAAACAGCGGTTTGCAGATGAACATGAACCGGAGGGCGATGCATGAGCATTGAGAAAACCAATCGATTGCGCATTGCATTGCAAAAGGCAAAAGCAGGTCTTGCTCAGCAAGATGAGCAAAACAAAGAGAATCCGTCCAAACTTGGACGGCTTCTGAATAAGCCATCCACTCTGTCGTCAGAACGCCGTCTCGTTCCATCCCAACCAATTCATGAACGACCACTGATGGCTGCCATCAGCAAAGAAGTGCTTGGTGAGGATATCGAGTACCAGCCTACGATTGAACTGGAGAAATCCCACCCAGTTTCAAGGATGAAAAATTTGCGTGAACGGAGTTTCGACGAATCAATCCCTGAGGGAAGTTTGGGCGACAAAGTTGGGTTCTCTTCAATGGGACAACCACTTTGGTCATCGATTCTCGATGAGCAACGCAACATGCCGTCCAACATGGTTCCCGCAACTATGTCTGCTCCAAAGCAAGGTGACCGGTTGCATCATTCAACGACATTGCCCAGCCAGACACACTGGCCTCAACGGTTGGAGTTGAACCAACGCAAGACCTTCAAACAGTGGAAGGCGACTCCAGAAAACGAACAAGCCACACGAGTTTGTGAATCGATCATCGACCATTTGGGAGAGCGACACAATCCGCATCTTCTCATAGGATCTAGCGAAGTTGGGAAAAGTCACTTGCTCAATGCAACTGGACAAAGCGCCTTGCGGTATTTCGAAGGGGATGTTCGCATCATTCGTGCTACCGAGCTTATCGGAGCAGGCCAATTGCCGAATGATTGGCAAGATGCAATCGCAACGACGGTGTTGTTGTTGATTGATGACGTTCACGTCATTGCTATTCATGAAGATCATGCACAAACTGTTGGCCATCTCGTTGACCATGCGCTGAATCTCGGCGTCCATGTTCTCTGCACTTCAGGCACACCTCCTCGCGACTGGCCGTCCTCACGACTGTGGGAATTGTTACGTCATGCATCGACTTCAACGATGCTTCCGGCTTCAGAAGCAAGTTTGGCCTTGCACATCAAGCATCAAACTTCGTTGCTCGGTATGCTCCTCGAGGATGCACACATCATGCAAGTTCTCAGCCATTCGGGCCAATCATGGAGAGGTGTTGAAGCAGCGATATCGATGCTGAAAGATGCACATGAGCGTGGAGAAAAAATCGTTGATCCAGAGGACGTCATCGCAATTTTAACAGGACGTTCATTGGAATCCGACACGCGAATTGATTCAATTGCAGAACCATCCATCTCCTTGGCTTCAGACATTCTCAAGCGAGCAACCGACGTCGTCTATTCGGAAGTCGATGCAGGTGGAATAGAACTCCATTCGACGGCTCTTGATATGGAGGAGGACGATTGGGAGCCAACGGAAGTATCTGCTGAGGACCTCACTAGTGCAAACGATTTGCTCGAAATGCACCTTCGCAAAACCCTGAATGAATTGACTCCAGAAGCACCGACCGTCCTCGATGTGGATTCAGCAGACCGACATCTTGTCCACCAGTTAGGAACGGTCAAAAACGATGATATTGGACGTACAGCAGACTTGCTAGTTGCAATTGATACCGCTGTTGACAAGAATTTGGCAGTACGAGAAGAAGTAATGGCCAATGTAGAACTAGGCTTGACTGAACTTGAACTTATTATGGAGGACCTCTTGGTGCGCACTGCGCTCGCTGACGAGAGTAATCCAATCGATATTGATGATGAATTAAGTAAAATTGGACATCGACTCGGGCTGATTGAGGAAAATGCAAACCAAGCCTTTGAAATGGATGATGAAGAAATCAGAATCGCCCACTTATCGACAATTCGACCAACAACTCGACTTCTAGGTGAAGAAGAATGAGAGGTGCTTGGTGGGCTGATGGAGTTCACTTTTCCTGTCAACCGCATTGTGGACGGTGTTGCGATGAACCAGGCGGTATTGTCTACCTGTCACCTGCTGATGCGCAACGTCTAGCCGACCATGCGGGATTGAGTGTGAAGGAGTTTCTGAAGAGAGATTGTACAACAACATTGGATGGTCGTTATGTTCTTCGCTCAAATCAATCCGATGGCATTTGCATCTACCTCGATGAAAAGAAGCAATGCAGCATCTATCAGGTACGTCCGCAGCAGTGCAAAGCATTTCCATTGTGGGCAGAAAATTTGCGCAGCAAACGCTCATGGAAACAAGTGAAGGCAACATGCCCGGGGTTGACTGCAGAGGACGCGATT
>JAAZUV010000088.1 GCA_018623995.1 Methanobacteriota archaeon | reverse complement strand
TTGTTTTAATCGCATCAGCAGCAAGATACCAGATTTCGAGAGCATCAATGCGTTGTTTGTCGTGCGTGCTCCACCACAGGTAGGCATACATGCGCATCTGTTGAACATAATCGCCAGAGCGATCTGAGTTTCCGAGCGATGCTTTGATATCGACGATTTTATTCTGTCCCCCCCAGCGATAGACAAGATCATATTCGCCTTGGAACCAGTGTTCAGGGTGCACTGCGTTCATCATGAAGGGTTTGGCATCTGGATCAACGAACCACGGCCGAGCAATCTCCCATGCTTCAATTAACGAAATTGAGCCCGTTTGAGCAAGTGGGTGCCCATCCATTGCATAAGCTCGTCCATCGGGTGCAGGCCAGTCATGACGAGTCCCATTTCGCCAAGAATTAAGCTCCTCATCAGATACTGATTCGAGACAGGTCTTGACTTCGGACATATGCATCTTGATGCCATTTAGCGCCATTTTGGCACATCGTTCAACATCGACATCCTCATCCCAATCTCCTGCTTTTCGATCGTGTTTGAACCACTCGACACGCATGTTCTCCAAACAAACGGCAAGGTGAGAGCGAACACGTTGATTCGCCCAATGTTGGAGCGAATCGAGGTCCGTTGGCCACTTCGATTCAGGAAGGGCGAGCAATTGTTCCGCTGGCCACCGTTGTTTGTATTCTCGATCCGGTCGCCCATTGACATCAAGCGGTGTTTCTGCATAAATTTCGGCTGGAGCCGCCTCTACGATCAATGCAGGTGATTCTTTCAATGTCTTACATATGGCTTCTTCTACAGCTCGACCAACGAACAGAATTGGTATTTGCGGCATGACGAATCGACGTACTTTTTCGTAAAACCACAAACGTGGACAAGCCTTCCATGTATTGACTTGACTTGCGGAAAGTCGGTTGTATGGTCCAATAAAATCCTGGTCCGCATCCGGCAATCGTACAGGCATAGGATACCGACTGAAACCGACCCCTCAAATACCCTTGGATGCGAAGGAACGACCAGAGAGTTCGATGCGGGTTTTTCGGACATCAATACGGAGTTGCACAAGTCCTGCACGCCAGCCAAGTTCTGCTCCTATGAGGCGAATTTTCTCACCTGGTTGAAGCGAAAGTAGTCGCTCACTGATGGCAGAACCGAAGGCGACGACTTCGACAACGTGGCTTCCATCCCAGAGGTGGAATGCAAGCATCGACCAAGGGCGTCCATCAAGTCGCATGCCGCTCTGTTGTCGAATGGACAAGACCAATCCTTCGACATTGGCTCGTGTTCGTAGCAATCCAATACGTGTGCTTGCCTTATCAGAATCGGATTGTGGAACAATCTGCGAATGGCCATCGACGTAGAGTCGAGGTTGATCTCTCCAAACCCCGGGCAATGCCTTCTTGATGACAACCTTCGTTTCACTGGATTCATGCAAATGGGAAAAGGCTCCAGGTTCTGCCTCTTCGATGGCGATGGTTGCTTCTCCGGCTTTCATCATCGCTCCTAGGACTGGTTCGTTGAAGTGATTCGGTAACGGTCCCCATTGGGCAATAAGCTCCCCGGATACATCGACTCTTGATGGTATATCGGAAAATGGCATGCACGGTGTTTGGATTTCAATGCCTTGAATCATTGATTCACGAGTCGCTTCGTTCATTGGCCCAGAGGTTTGGAGGTTGTCCGTGGCGACACTGCACCATCCACAACCTGCTGCTTCACCAGAACAGGCGTGCAGGTGGTCTGCTGTATTGTTTTGAGGATGTGCAGGGAGAAGTGAAGCACCTTCGCCCATGCGCCTCATCTCTTCATTGATGTTGAAAAACTCCGTATCCATTAAAGTAAGTTCTTCTTCACTTGGAGCATTGTATTGGATTCTTTCCTTACTTGAGAGGTACCATCCTTCCATATTGGCAACCTCGCCCTCCTCACCTGTTCTTGACCACAGCCAAGCATAAAACCGCAATTGATGTTGGAGACTTTCTGCAAACGCTCCTCCTGAGTGTCCTGATTTGATGTCAACAAGTCGTATTCTTCCATCCCATCGAAGGACGAGATCCAATTCACCAGCAGCCCAGCCATCCGGGTGGAACATACGTTGAGGTTGATGCACACGTGGATCTTTGAACCAAGGCCGAGCAATCTCCCAAGCCTCATCCCATCGGATGGTGTTGCCTTGCTCTTGCCATTTGAATGGGTGATCCATCGACCAGTCTCTTGCCTGCAAAGATCGTACCTTTTCAGGAACCGGGAACAAAGGCGTCTCGCCCCATGCAGGAGATGGAACATTGAATGGTGGAGCCCCTGAACGATACTGTTCAACAAACGGGCCGCCGTTTTGATTGTAACAAGCTTCGACCTCTTCGAGGAATAAATCCACGCCGTGGCGTATTTTTTGTTCATAATTTTCGACTTCGACGGTGGACCAATCCGAATCATCTCGTTTCCAAAGTCGAGCATTCCAGGCTTCCTCGCCTTCGCGCCATGCCGTCAGAGCCTCTTCTTTGCAGTGCTCATACGCCCATGTTCGTAGTTCATTCATTGAATCCATTGGACCTGGGCGGTGCATAAGAACTCGACAAAGTGCATCTTCAACCACCAGGCCAGTAACCTGTCCGATCGATGATGGTGAAGAGAGTCCTACCTTACGGGTAAGGTACCATTGACGTGGGCATCGCAGGTACGTGGTCAGTCCAGAAGCAGAGAGACGCGAGCGGCTTCGGCCAAGGGGTCCTCCCTTTGGTGGAACGCCGACAGGCATAGTGTGGCCTCAAGGTGATGGTCTTTAGAACTCGTGACGCCTTACTTGCTATCGAACGAATAAAAGTCCCCTACTTCCCGTTGTTCACGGTCTTTCCGGCTCTCAGCTTTGTTGATTCGAGGTCGCTTTGAGTCGTGATCTCTTCGGAAGGTGACGTTGACATCGTTGAGGAAACGATTCATTCCATCACGTAGCGAATAAGGACCCATTGCTTTACCATGAACACCACCTTCGCCTTCGAAAACAAGCAAGGAATCACTGACGATGTCGATGAAATAGACGTCGTGATCGATCACGAAAGCAGACTTTTCATTGGCTTCCATAGTTCGACGGATGGCCTTCGCAGCCTCCATACGAGCATTGGCATCGAGGTGCGCTGATGGTTCGTCGAGAAGGTACAGATCGGCTTCACGACCCAAGCAAACAGCAATGGAAACAGCTTGTCGCTCTCCACCGGACAATTTCTTAACACGCTTTGGGAGCAACGAATCTACCCCCAATGCCCGAATGACATTGACATTGAATTCACCACTTCGCCATCGCATCCCAAGTTCACTATCAAGCCACATTTGTACGGTGCAATCCATGTCGACATCGATGTGTTGAGGCTTGTAGGACACGGTCGCTTCGTTGGTTACCCAGCCGTTGTCATACTCGTGTTCACCAGCTAGAATCTTGATCATCGTTGATTTTCCAGTACCGTTTGGTCCAACAACACCGACCACTTCTGAACGATGTACGGAACCTTCGCCAGTTGACAATTCGAAATTGCCAAGCTGCTTTCCTAAGTCGCCCCATTGAACAACGACGCTCCCTTTTTCTGCAGTCCGCTCATGATGCTTGAGGAATCGAATCGGTTTGTCACGAATACGCACGTTCTCCTCAACAAGGAATCCGTCAAGATAGGCATTGATGGCTGTCCTCGTTGAACGTGCAGGTGTAAAGATGCCGAAGGCGCCTTTCTTTCCGTAGACAATGTGGACCAAATCGGCAAGTACGTCAAGCACAGCAAGGTCGTGTTCAATCACGATGACACGTTTTGACTCAGCCAAATCTTGGATGATTCGAACGATTCGCATTCGTTCGTGGATATCCAAGTACGAGGATGGTTCGTCGAAGAAATAGACGTCAGCATCTCGCAAAATGGTGGCACATATGGCCATTCGTTGCAGTTCACCCCCAGACAATTGCTGAACCGTTCGTTCGAGAAGATGTGAAATGCCGAGGGCATTTGTCATTTCGTCAAACATGTTGCGTTCATCGACCTTTCGAAGAAGTCCTTCGACCGTCCCTTGAACGCGCTTTGGCAAGCGGTCAACGTTTTGTGGCTTGAGTGCGACCTTGATGCCTCCATCACGGACGGAAATGAAGAAATCGCGAAGTTCACCTTTCGGTAAAGCATCGATAACGTTGTTCCAATCCGGGGATTGGTCCAACCAATCGCCCAAGTTGGGTGTCATCCGTCCAGCGAGTGCGTTGAAAGCCGTCGATTTCCCCATCCCGTTCGGGCCAAGAATTCCAACAACCGATTCCTTTGTCGGCGTTGGAAGTCGAAAGAGTCGGAAACCGTTCAAGCTGTATCGATGAATCATATCGGTTTCGAGTTCGCTCGGTAATTGTTCGATGATCAAAGCATCGTGTGGGCATTTGTTGATGCAAATTCCACATCCGATGCAAAGTGACTCAGAGATGTGTGGCTTACCGGTCTTCTCATCCATGACGATGCATTCTTGCCCATTACGAACGGGTGGACAGTAGTGAAAACATTCGTCGTTGCATTTCTTTGGTTGACAATTGTCTTCCTTGAGAACTGCAACTCGCATGAAATCACCTCAAACCTTCCAGAACTTCATCATCAATGAGCATTCGCATGAACGTACCATCGTTCGATGGATACGATCGGCTTGTTCAAACAAGTCCCTTGAGGTGTTCTGCGCCACGAACAACACGAGTTGTTGTAGGTGTGGGGAACTTCATACCTGCCTTGCGGAGTGCATCCTTCGCAGTGAGGTAGTTGGCTGCATTGCAGTGGATCGAAATGATTCGCTGACCTCGTCGAACACGAGCAGCGGTTCCGACGTTCTTTCCGAAAGCACATCGCATACCTTGAGAAACACGGTCAGCACCAGCACCGGTTGCCTGCTTGTTCTCTCGCAAGACGTGGTGAGGGTAGGTATGTACACGGAGGGCGTATCCTTGTGCGCCGGCTTCCTTACGGATTGTAGAGTTGGAAATAACACGGGCTGCTTCAAGAGCAGTGTGTCGAATCTGACAGTTGTTGTCAGCACGCAGTTCGAGGACAACTGGGAACCCACCTGTCTCCGCAGCACGGCGGTTTCCAGAGTGATATGCGAGGATACGGTTGTTCGGAACACCACCGATATACTTGCGTCGAGTATATGCAGGTCCCTTGAGACGGCGATACATGGATGCGGGCTTACGTGCCATTTTCAGTCCTCCAAGCATCCCTCCGACTGATGCTCCCTTTATCATCCCTCCGATGTGTTACGACTGCAGGGTTGATGGTCAATTTTGCTGATTCTTGATGGGAAGAAACTTAATTGTTCAACGACAGCAGAATTCATGGCGAGTGGCTGGAGGAAGTTGCTCGAGGAAGAATCAGAGCACCAATGGCTTGCAATAGGCCTGTTTTTTGTCTTCGTCATTATCGGTGGATTCCTCATTGGTGGAACAAGCTCGCTTGAAGGCATGGTGCTTGGAACCGATCCTTCCCATGAATTGGTGTTCGAGGAAGGCGAATTCCTCATCGATGTTGAATATCACCACGACGCAGATTGGAGCGAGGCTCACAGCGGTATTCTGAAGACGCAGGATGGTCTCAAAATGTACCAACAAATGGGTTCTGATGATGTTGATGATATTTTGCCTGAGGACGATCCTGCGATAGGAAACGTCACCTTGTTTTCGGCCGATTCAGAGGGGACGGTTACCTTCTCAACATCCTTGAACACGCTTTCGACGTACGTTGATGGCATGGTCTTTGATCAAATCTTGAGCGACACGTTCGGTTCCGAGTTTGGAATTCATGGCATTGCAGCCGATTCAACATCGCTCTTGAACAATCGATTGCTCATCACTTCCGAGGACGGAGGCTCTGGTCTCCGTGGGTTGAACGGACAGGGTCTTGTCACAACAAGTGCTCCACTCCAAGATTTCGTTATCTGGGACGAGGTCGTCTACCTCGAAGATTCGACGTTCTTGGTCGCTGGAACCTTCGCAATCCAAACCTCTTCCTCGCAGAGTCCAGCAACGCCGTCTCCTCAAATCGTACTCGCTCATGTGTACTGGGACGGCGATTCCACAGCCCCTCAAATCGTTCGACAGATGATGGGTAATGGAAGTGAAATACATTCTATTCACGCCACGAAAGACGGAGGGGCGGT
>JAAZUV010000087.1 GCA_018623995.1 Methanobacteriota archaeon | reverse complement strand
CCACGCCACCCCGTTCGCGTGTATCAAGGCGATGGTATTGGCGTCTTCACCGCTGAAATTCAGTTCGATAAAGAACAAGACATCGCTTTTGGATCAACCGTTCTCGAGTGGTTCAGGGTTGGAGGTTTTGATCAACTTATCATTATCGATGGAATTCTCAAGCCAGAAAAGCAAATCCACGGCGAAGGATTGTTCGCTGTCGGAGCAAACGAAGCGGCCCGCAAACGGCTGAAGACACTCGATCTACAATCAATACAGCGCGGCATTGTGTCCGGCATTACCGGGTTCCTTCTCAGTGAAGGTGATCGGCTCAATCTAGACATTACGGCGCTCTTGTCAGAAGCAAGTCCAATGTATCCGGATGTTCGTGCAGCAGCTGTTGCCATCGAAGCCATTACAGAGATGACAGGCAAAGAAATCCCACTCTCAAAAATGCTTGAGAATGCACGCAGTATCGAACAATCCGTTCAAGAAATCATTGAGAGCGCCACTCCGTTGCTGCCTTCACCAGATGAAGAAATCAATGACCCTTCATTCGGTTGATTGCAAGGACTGCATGATTTCGATGACCGATTCAAACGGTGCTAAGGTTGCAATGAATGGACGTAAGTCTGGTACTCGTGCAGTCAAATGCCCTGCTTCATTGAGAGCAGTGATGAGCCGTTCCATGGTCGGTAATGAACCTACATTTGCGAATCCCGGAAGTTCGTCGAAGGCCAGCAGCAAGTGATCTCTGGATAACAGCGGTGCTGCTTGTGCTATGTGGCGGACAGAGCGTCGTATTTCCCGTTCAGCATAGAGTTGGTCCGCTTCCGTCCATTCGAGACCAAGCGCTGCCCCTCGCTCGATATCAGTGGACGTAGCCAAGCATGTTTCAACGGCGGTATCCTCTGTCATCCGTGAACAAATTTCCTCGTTCCACAATGGACCCATCCACATTGGTCCACTTGCGTGTTCCAATTCTTCTGGAGTAGGTTGTTTTACGAACGAATACGGTTTGTCTTTTCCTCGAACTCTCCAACCCATTAATTCTCTATTTCGATCAGCACCTTGCTTGCTTTTTCGTACCAAAACAGACACCCGAACATGATGTCCGTCAAACAAAGCCAAGATTGGTTCAATGGCTCGGTCGAGTTGAGCGGCTCTTGTCGCAATGGTCCCGAGTAGGACACGAACTGCATCATCGTGTGCATACAAATCGACGATACCCTTGTGGCCATAACGACGCATACCAGATGATGCAGATGATCCTGTTAGTGCTGCAGTATCGGTCGCCGTTACCTCAAGGACACCAACTCTTCCCAAGGCCTGAAGGGCTCCATCGATGAACGTGATTGGAGAACCGAATGGATCGACATCAATCCACTGAAACGAGCCTTGAACCATGGCCATTCGAGCATCGTAACATTGGAACTTGATTCCGTTCTTTTCGATGAATTCAGGTTGTATCTGTTCGTCGTCGACCTGTGAGGTATGCTCAATCTCCACATCAGAGGTCATCGAAGTCAAGGCCCAGTCAAGAGCACCTATGTCCAAATCATTGGCAGTGATGTGGAGACGGGGTTGATGGCTAGGAGCGATCTCGTTTCTCCATCGACGGACACGAATTCCTGTAGCACATAGTGCATCTAATGCTCGAATAGGACGGTCACCATTGACCCAACCATACTGCAATGCATCTTGCAACAACAAGACAGAGCGTGTACGAGCAGGTGCCATAGCTGGATTCATGAAACCCGTTCCAGATTTTGCCGCTGGCCCCCTCGGCATGTGTGTTGGGCGAGGTTGGTCGCTTTTGAGATGAACAAAGGTTCGTCCTTCGCACCATATGTGACCAGGCCAACCTTCTGGTGATTCGTGGCCGGTAAAGGATTCGCCCATGGTAGGTCGAGAAGATTCATCTTCTTGACCGCACCGCTTCAATAGTGTTCAAAGTAAATCTCTGAATTTGAATGCGTGACCTTGTGCGTATCATCGTGGACGTAGCCAATGATGGCAGCATTTGGTTCGTGCTGCTGAATGAACGATAGGATGGAATCTGCTTGGTCTTCTGCAACAGCAAGGACCATTCCAAGGCCCATGTTGAACGTTCGATGCATCTCCAAATCGGTCACGTTTCCTTGAGATTGCAGCCATGTGAATTCAGGAGGTATTGGCATCGGGGTTTCGATGTGCCACCCAAGCTTGTCATGCAGGCGTAGAAGATTGGATAATCCGCCGCCTGTAATGTGGGCAATTCCGTGGACTGCATGAACCGAGCCCTGAACAGATTTCAGATGGTTAAGCAATCCGACAACAGGTGAACAGTAGATTTTGGTTGGAATAAGGAGGACGTCTGCTAGCATAGGGCTTTCAGATATCTCTCGCCCGGAGAATTCAGCGTTGAAAGGACATGCATCGGTGTATGCCAAACCCATGCGATCGATGATGTTACGAACGAGTGAGAACCCATTTGAGTGAATGCCAGACGATGGCAGTCCGATGAGCACATCGCCCGATTCTAAATGTTCTCCAGTAATGGCTGAGTCCTTGTCGAGGAATCCGAGTGCAGTGCCGGAAAGGTCGAGTTCAGTAACAATTCCAGGAAGCGAGGCAGTCTCTCCACCAGCGAGTGTAACATTCGCCAATTCACATGCCTTCGCTAGAGAAGCTCCGACTGCTGCGTGAACTTCAGGATCTGGTTTTGGAACTGCAATGTAGTCGACAAATGCGATGGGTTCAGCTCCGACGCACAACAAATCGTTGACGTTCATCGCCATACAATCGATGCCAACACTGTCCCAGTTCTTGACTGCAGTTGCAATCTGCAGTTTGCTGCCAACTCCATCTGTGGCCATCGCCAACAGATGATTTCCAAATTCAATCAATCCACCAAAACCGCCAGGCAAGTCAACAGGTGCTCCAGGTGTTCCGGCTTTTCGTGTTGAACGCTGAAGTGAACCGATGAGCGAGGCGACGGCTGCACCTTCAAGATCGATATCGACGCCGCTTGAGGCATAATCCATTTGGTCGCTCATGGAATTACCAACGCAAGACCATTCATGAATCAATCGTCTCGCCAATCAACAATTGAGCAGCGTCAATAATTTCCTTGTGCGAGCCTGCCAAACGATGTCCATCGTTTACTTGATGAAAGGCTACAATATCTTTTCCAGATCGTTCAGCATACGCAACGCTGCATGAAATTGGGACAATATCGTCGCCAACTCCGTGGATGATGATGGTCTTCATTCCCTTGGGAGCGACAAGAATTGTACCCTCATTGACAGGTGGTTCATCGAGATGTAGAGCAGGAGCGCACAAGATGAGCCCACGAAACGCATCAGGCATTCGCATAGCAACAATCGATGCAGTTAATCCACCATAACTTGAACCAGCGAGCACTGGTTTTGCTTCTCGATACTCTTCGCAGATTTGCTGAAGCAAATCAACACGTTCCGCAAGCGCCATTCCTTGAAAATCAGGTGCTATGACTTCAAAACCTGCTCCTCGAAGTGCTCGAATCTTGCTTCCATTCGGGGAGCCTTCCAGGCCGTGTGCGAAGATAATCATAGGGATTGCTCACATCAAACCGATATGAACTTATTGAGCCCGGCACATTTCCACTCCCTCAGAAAATTGTCGAAACTGAGCCTATGAAGGGCATATCATTTCCAGTGGAAACGAAGGGGAGCAGAAGTTGCAATGGAACCATTAAGAACGGTAGCCTTCCATAGAGAATCCCTTGGTGTGGTGCAACAATGATTCAAGACTTTGATTTGACAGCTCGATGGTCCACACTGCTTCATGCTCACTTCACGGAGGATGTCCATAACATTGCTCAACTTTGGCCAGATGTTCAGAGTCTTGAAGTTTCGTACCGAACGATTGAAGGATTCGATCCAACGTTTGCTCAAAGCATTTTGGAACAACCCGACCTTCACGATGACGCATCGAATCGAGCGCTGCGAGAACTACTTGCTGACGTTGGTTATGGGACCATCAATCCGTGGGTACGTATTGTTCACCTCCCCAGCGATCAAGTACGCACCGTTTCACAACTTCGCTCAGATGATATCGGTTTGATGATTTCCATTGATGCGGTAGTCACGAAAATCTCTGGTGTTCGTCCACGAATGTACTCTGCAACTTTCAAGTGTGTAGCGTGCGAACACCTCATCACCATTCAACAACCAAACGAACAGGAATTGATCAATCCAATGGAGTGTTCACAAATCGATGGGGGGTGCGGTCTTACAAACCGACAAACTCGGTTCCAGTTGCTGCAAGAGCGTTCAACATTGACGAATTCGCAATTTATTGAACTGCAAGAATTGCCCGAGCAGGTTCGTGGTGGTGTTCAGCCAGAACGCATCTCATGCATCGCAGAACATGATCTCACCGGGAAAGTCAATCCAGGTGACCGTGTGAAAGCCAATGGTGTTTTGTTCATTCGATCGCAACGCAAGTTCGGCAAGGATACGCCAGTGTTTGACATCTTCATGCGCGTTCAATCCCTTGAACGACAAAATCTCGCTCTTGAAGAGATTGTTGTGAGCGATGAGGAAGAAGCGGAGATTCGAGCATTTGCTGCTGATCAAGATGTCTACAAGCGCATTTCCGAATCCATTGCTCCGTCAATTTTTGGCATGGAGAAGATCAAGGAAACCCTGATGCTCCAACTGTTTGGTGGTGTAGCACGACTCAATCCAGATGGTACAAGAAACCGTGGAGACATCCACATCCTCCTCATGGGAGACCCGGGGGTTGCAAAGTCGCAACTTCTCGCTTACATGGGGAATATTTCTCCTCGTGGACGTTTTACATCTGGTATGTCTGCATCTGCAGCAGGTTTGACCGCAGCAGCAGTTCAAGATGCGAGTGCTGACGGACGATGGACACTTGAAGCAGGGGCTCTCGTTCTTGCCGACCAAGGCCTTGCAGCGATTGACGAATTCGACAAGATGAATCAGGCCGACAGATCGAGCATGCACGAGGCAATGGAACAGCAGACCATCTCAATTTCCAAAGCAGGAATCAATGCCAGCCTTCGAACGCGCTGTGCCGTTCTTGCTGCTGCCAACCCGAAGGCAGGCCGTTTCCAACCCGTTTCTGAGGTCCCCTTTACAGGACAAATCAATCTCGCTCCACCGCTTATTTCGCGTTTTGATGTCATTTGGTTGTTGACCGACGAGCCGTCGGAAGACAAAGACGCAAAAATTGCTGGGCACATTGTCGATAACAGACTCTCCGGAACGAGTGAACTATTGGTCAATGAAGGGTCAAGACCCGATCCACGAAAGCTGAGTTCCGTGATGACAAAACCAAGCCATACGGACGGACATCTTCACAGAGAATTCATTCGAAAGTACGTTGCCTATGCGAAGCGAACAGTTCATCCAAATTTGGATGAGGAGGCGAAGAAGCACATCATTGAGTACTATGTTTCGACTCGAAAGCAATCGGGTGAATTCCAAGATTCGGTCGCCATTACTGCACGTGCACTTGAAGCGCTTGCCCGACTTGCTGAAGCGAGTGCACGAATTCGCCTGTCTGACACGGCCAACATTCAGGATGCCGAGCGAGCCGTCCGGTTAACGAAGACATGGCGGTACGATCTCATGGGTGAGAATTTCGATGAAACAGCGATTGCCTCAAACCAGAAAGGCAAAGCCCGACATGCAGAACGGAGCATACTCGATATCGTTGAGCGTTTGTCTGCGAATGGAGAAGGGTTCGCCCAACTCGTCGATGTTCTCAACGAAGCGGAACGCCTTGACATTTCGAGGGATAAAGCCGAGGAAGTTATTGACAAACTCAATCAAAACGGTCGATTGATGCGTCCCACTGGTTATGATACACTGCAAATTGTTTAGATGCGAAGCAATCATCTCTTGAAGGGGTGATGCGTGGGAAGTTCATGGCAGATGTTACCCATCAGGAACCCGAGGGTGATGTTAGCGATGCCTCGACCTTCGATACAGAACAATTGGGGTTCATGTGCGGTATTGAAGTCCATCAACAACTTGCTACTGGAAAACTTCACTCCCGTCAACCTTCAGAACTCTTTGATGTGACCATCGAAACCGTTCCAGCCGACTGGCCACGTTATGCCCGTAAACTACGATTAGCGAGTGGAGAAGGAGGTAAAGTCGATGTTGCAGCTCGTTTTGAGAAGCGACGAAACCGTTCCTTTGTG
>JAAZUV010000086.1 GCA_018623995.1 Methanobacteriota archaeon | reverse complement strand
ATTGCGGTGTCTACGCAGAAACGCGTCGATGCGGTCAAATGCAGTGTGGAGAGTCGGAACATCAGGCAAGAATACGAGTCTCACGTGACCTTTTCCTTTGTCCAGACTAAACCCAGAACCGTGGACGAGCAAAACATGCTCTTCATGGAGCAATTGGAGGACAAACTGCTTGTCGTTTTCTTTCCATTGCTCGTCCGTTAGTCGAACGAACATGTAGAATGCACCCTCAGGTGTTTCAACTTCAAGCCCTTCGATTTCTGAGATCCGCTGAAGACAGACGTCTCGACGCTCTTGCACAGTTTTGGAATATTCTTTCATCCATGATCGGTCTTCCTGCAAACCAGCCAAGAATCCTAGCTGTGCTGGCGTAGATGCACAAAGACGCGAACGAAGGATTCGTTCAACCCCATCTCGGACTGATGTCAGAACCGAAGTCGGGTCGTGGATTGCCATGTATCCAATCCTCCATCCGGGCGCATAGTAGACCTTTGAGACACCGTTCATTGTTACAACTGGAATGGAATCGGATCGACTTGCTGCGCTTACTTGACGGTTTGAAAAATCAAGACCATCATAGATTTCATCAGCAACGAGAATACAATTTGGCCACGGTTTCAAAATCTGTAGCAATCGGTCAATTTCTTCCCGACCGACCACTGCGCCTGTTGGATTGTTTGGATTGATCAAAACAAACAGGCGAACATCATCGTTCATCTTTGATTCAATGTCATCAAAATCAAGGGACCATCCATCATCGGAATTCAATCGATATTCGATTGTTTCAGCACCATACATCTGAGGATACGCCATGTAAGGAGGATAATGTGGACCCGGAGCAAGGACTTGACTGCCTTCATCCAATGTCGCCTGAAACAAGACTTGCAGTGCTTCTGTTACGCCGTGGCAAACGTACACATCTTCTGCTGTAGCAGGCCAGCCCTTTGTTCGTTCATCGTTCGCAATTGCAGTACGCAACTCTGGCAATCCATAGGATGGCGAATAACCATTTCTTCCATCGTTCAAAGCTTTGACAAAGGCATCGACCATGTGTGAAGGAGTTGGCAATCCAGGGTATGCGATTGGATCACCGATGTTGAGCTTGATAATGGAGTGACCTTGTGCTTCGAGTTCAGAAGCAGGAACAACAACATCGCGAATGGCGTACTCGATGTTGAGAGCACGATCTGTTGCGCTAATGTGTTGCATGGAATCACTTCACTCAAGGTTTCTGGGGTCAACACCACCCATGCTACAGATGTGTCGGAATTCGTTTTCTTGGACGGGCTGGATCGAGAGTCGTTGTCCTCTTCGTATCAACAACATTTCTGCAAGCGCTTCTTCTTGCCGAACAGCATCCAATGAGACGATGTTTTCGAGTTCACATACAGGCTCAATATCGACCATGAACCATCGAGGATTATCAGGAGTGGATTTCTCATCGAAGTATTTTGAGGAGGAGTCCCAAGACGTAAAGTCACCATACCCTTCGTTGCAAACTTTGGCGATACCTGCTACATGAGGTGGTTTGCAATTTGAATGGTAGTAGAGAATCAAATCTCCAATCTTCATTTCATCACGCATCATGTTCCTTGCTTGATAATTGCGAACACCGTCCCAATGGGTCTTTCCATCGGCGACAAGTTGCGCGTAGGGATAAACGTCGAGTTCCGACTTCATCAACCAATACTTGACCATGCTTGTTGGTAGGAATACAGGTCTTATCCCTTTGCTTGGCTTCACCACGCTTCTTTGTTGCTCGGATCGTGAATCAGAACCGCCTCCAAGACGTCCGGCTCATCAGCTTTCATTTTGCCAAGTCCCAATCGTCTTGACATTGCGGATGGACCTCCAACAACACCGATTCCAAGTTTCTCAAGTGTGACGAAAATAGCAGGGAGAAGGAGCAAGGCACTTGCTGCTGCAACCCAGAGCAAAATGAGGATAACCGTTACGAACGGTTTGATCTCAGGAATCGGAATTTGATAGGCAGTAAACATACCAAGCGAAGTGACGACTGCAGCTTCAAACAGAGACATCCCTGTTCCAACCGCTGCGGATCGAATCGCCTCAATTCCCCCGCCAAGTTCACGTATTCGATTGGCGATGTGAATCGAAAAGTCCACTCCCACGCCAACAAGAATCGATCCAATCATGACGGTAACAAGCGACAACGGCACATCCATTTGCCACATAACCAGCCACTGAAGAGCAACGGTAGCGATAACAGGTGATGTCGTCAAGAGAGAATACCGAATGTCCCTGAACACAACAGCGAGGACAATCAGTGTAAGCACGATGGCAAATCCAAGCGAGGTCCATTGCGAGTCAACAATCAATTTGTTGACTTCGATAGCGGTTGCAGCGACTCCAGTCAGTTTTTCAGCGCGTTCTTGATGAGTACCTTGGAATCCCTCAGAGTACTCGTTGATTTGATCAACAGCTACCGCAGTATCAGCTACGGGAATAAATGGCATGTCGATGTAAATCAGCGTTCGATCATAATCAGAGTTGATGAAAATTTCACGCATCTCTTTGGTCAATGAAGAGTAGAATACATCGAGTAAGAAAATCTGACTCTGGGTTGAACCCGGCAAGCCAAATTCTTCAGGAGTGGTCAACAAATCCCAAAATGTTGCACCTTGTGTAACTTCTTGATCAAGCAAGACTTCGAAGGTGTTTCGAACATCCTCTGGTAGAATCTCATAGCCAGGAATCTCTTGAATTTGTGCAAGGAGCGGTTGACCAGAGAGAGTAGGAGCTAGTCCAGTTGCTTTCATGAGGAACACAACAGAAACAGCAGATGCATTTTCAACAGTGTTGAGATTCCTCTCAAGGCCATCAATAATTTTCAGATTTTGAGCAGGATCATCATTGGTCGGGTCATTGTCCGTCACATCGCCAGATACGTTGGCATGGACAAGAACCATACCGATTTGGCCTGCATTGAATTCACGACTGTATTGTTTCATCTTAATGACCGGTTGCTCACCTTCAGGAGCCATACCCAACAAGTCGATGTTTTCTTCAACGTTGGCCTGACCAAGCGTTGCTGAAAGGAGTACAAGAATCAAGAAGAACCCGATCAAACTTCGGTTGCGTTTGACCGGTATGTCCACAGCAGCATCAAACACTTTCAGTGGAGGGTGTTTCGGTTTACGTAAATCAAGAATCAGGGTAAGATTTGGAACCATAAACATCGTCAGGATATAGACGATGACGATCCCACCGGAGAGTGCAATACCAACGGTTTTGATCGGCGCCATAGGCGTGAAAATCAGTGAAATAAATCCAATGACGGTTGTGACAGCAGACAAGAAAACAGCACGACCAGTCGACTTCATCGAAGCTTGCATCTTTTCGGTTCTGCTGCCTTCTTCTTCAGCGTACCTGTTGGTGATGTGCAAACCATACGAAACACCTAACGCAAGCAAAATTGGACCGACAATAATAACCGTCATCGTCACTTCATAATTTGATGCCCCGATAATTCCTAATGTCCAAAAAACTGCACACAATGTTGGAAGTCCAGCAATTATGACGACTTTAATTCCCTGAATCGGGCGGATACCAGAAATTCCTGCTTGGAGAAGATCAGAGTGGAAGACAAAAAGACCAATTGCGACAAGGACAACTGCAAGTGGGAAAATTTCCCAGAACAAACGGAACGAAAACTCAGTCACCGAATTCGTAATTGGAACAGGCCCTGTCAGTGTCATTTTCAAGCCAAGATCATCCCAAGTACAGCGATCAGCACTCGCTGGATTCCCGTTTTGATCGAATTCACATGGACGCTGTTCTGTCGATATGTTGTCAAGTCGTTGTTGTGTTGCCTCGATAATATCCTTGGCTTCGATGGAGTCGACAACTGCAACCGCCATGATGGCACGGTCAAGTTTCAAGTCCTCTCCATCAAAACAACCGTTGTCATCCGTCCCTTCGTCGTTCGGTTGGCCGCTGCATGCGTTGGTATTGCGGGCGAGTTTATCCAGACCTGGCGTAGGAGAACCATCGTTTTCGTACATCTCACCAATGATCAAATCGATGGTTGTCTGGGAAGGAATTTCGTAACCACCGGCAAATTGGTCATCACCTGCAGAGAGTGCCGTGTTGACACTCGCAGCGAAGTTCTCACAAACCTCTTGGAAGGAAGGGCATTGACGACCTAATTCTGTGATGAAAGCATCACGTACACGCGGCAAACTTGAATTGATTTCCTTCAGTACTGTCGAAATTGAAAGAATGTAAATGACATCATCGCTTTCGTTGTCAGAAACATACGGATTGATGCTTTTTTCAACATAACTGATTTCTTGCAAAATCCTTTGATCTGTGATGTTGTTTTTATCCGACTCTATGTAAATGACCATGACGTTTGTTGTCCAATCCGTTTCAACCATTTCGATAAGTTCCTTGACCTCACTACCATCTGGGAGGTACACTTCCATGTCACCATTGACGTTGAGTGCGGGTTCGTTCGGATCATCATCAAACTGCGTGTCGTCAAGGAATCCTGACGTTGTGACAAAATACAATGTGATCATCAAGAACAAGGCAACTGTTGCAATTGGAAAACGTGTAATAACACCGGTTGCTCCAGTTTTTTGCCATTCTCGTTTCAACCTCTTCGGAGCTTCGAGAACTGCGTCTACTGCCTTTTTTGCATCAAAGTCACGCACTCTGGCGGAGATGTCAACCGAGGCTACTCGTACACGCTCTCGACTATAGTCAGCAATCGCCTGAATGCGTCCAACGTCCTCCCCACTATGAGAGGATGTTTTGTCTTCGGCGTCATCCGGCATACGGCTACCCAACGGCCCCTCGGGTCTTTCATTGAAAGTATTGCTGTCTTGTTGTGAGGGAACCGTTGAAAAAGAAACGCACACAGGGTCAATCGGACCCCCCCGTTCACAGGGGGCAGGGCCGGTGTTAAGCATGGGAACGCCTCGACTTCCAGAAAAGCGATGGTCAATCGACCTTGAAAAGAGCATACAGGAACAACATTACGCCGATGAAAGCGCATATCAACAACGATATGGTTTCAAGCCAGAGAGTGGGAAACCAATTTTTGTGATTGACACACCGCCTCCATACCCATCGGGAACGTGGCACATAGGCGCTGTTGCTCAATATTCGATGATCGACGTTCTGGCACGTTCTCAGCGGTTGCTTGGCAAGGAAGTCTACTTTCCTTGGGGTGTCGATCGAAATGGAATCAACATCGAATTCACCGTCGAAAAGAACACAAAGCGAAAGATGAAAACGTACGACAGAGAAGAGTTTCTGAATTTGTGTCGTGAAACCATCGAGACGTTCACACAAGCCATGCGAAAAACTGCTGCTCGTGTTGGCCTATCTTGCGATTTTGCCGCAGAGTATCTCACCGACGCTCCTGATTACCGATCGGTAACTCAATCAATCTTCATTGAATTGTTCAAGAAGGGAGACATCGTCGAAGACTTGAGACCAAATATCTACGATCCTGTGGAAGGAACCACGATTGCTGATGCAGAGGTAGAGCGAATTGGTCGAATGACAAAGTTGGTCGACGTTCGTTGGAAAACCGAAGACGGTGAGGACCTCATCATCTCGACAACTCGGCCTGAATTGATTTGTGCTTGTGGCGTTGTTGTTGTCCATCCAGATGACGAACGTTACCAACACCTAGTTGGGAAGAAAGCCATTCTTCCAATGCCAGTATCCGGACGTGAACAATCCGTTAAAATTCAGACACACCCATCGGTCAAGTCGGAATTTGGGAGCGGAATTCTGATGGTTTGTTCATTTGGTGATCAAAACGACGTCGCAGTCTTCAGAGAACTTGGCCTTTCACCATTCCAAGCGATCGATTTGAACGGCTGCATGACCTCAATATCGGGCCCTCTCGAAGGGTTATCCGTCCTTGATGCCCGTGCAAAAGCCATCGAGTTGTTGGAAATGGAAGGTAACATCGATGCCATTGAAGAGCGACAGCAAGAAGTCCCTGTATCAGAGCGAGGAAAGAATCCAGTGGAGATCATACTTCTGAAGGAATGGTACGTCCGTCAAACACACATGCAAGACAAGATGCTTGAGTTGATTGAGCAGATTGAATTCCACCCGCCACGTAACCGACAGTTCTTGTTGGATTGGATGGATAACATTAGCATCGATTGGCCTATATCGCGACGACGATGGTACCACACTGAGATTCCGATT
>JAAZUV010000001.1 GCA_018623995.1 Methanobacteriota archaeon | reverse complement strand
GCGTAAAGAAGCAAAACGCAATTATGACCACGAGTGCGATGCGTGGCGTTTTCTTTGAAAAGCAGGAAGCACGAAACGAACTGATGCAACTCATCGAAAATTCGAGTTGATACATCATGGACCGTGAGGCTTTACGCGCTGGCTTCAAGAGGCATTTCAAAGATGACGTTAGAGATCTTTCGAAAGAATATCCAATTGTCGAAATATTTCATTCGGTCCAAGGAGAAGGGTTTCATGCTGGCATTCCGCATGTATTCGTGAGATTTGGTACATGCAACCTACGTTGTTCTTGGTGCGATACGGATTTTGATACCTTTGAAACAATGAACGGAATTGATGTATTAATCCAAATTCTGCAATACGATTGTGACCGAGTAATCTTCACAGGAGGTGAACCGATGTTGCATGATTTGTGGCCTCTCCATCGATTGCTGAAGCGAAGAGGATACAATCTATCGATCGAAAGCAATGGAACGATCGAGATACCTGACGGATTGATTGATTGGGTATGCATCTCTCCGAAGGATCAAGTCTATCCAAATTCGGTCATACGTCAACGAAGTGGAAATGAATTGAAAGTCGTGTATTGTGGACAAGAGATGGACATGTATGATGACTTAAAATCAGGCTTTGATCACCACTTCATTCAACCATGTTACATTGATACAGCCACTGTGGAAGAAAATGGTGTAATGTTTCAGAATACAGAACAAATTGTCAAAGAGCATCGTGGTTGGAGATTATCATTGCAGACGCACAAATGGATGGGAATTCTATGAAAACAGTGGTTATGGCACTAAGTGGAGGCATGGATTCAACATGTCTCCTAATGCATTATCTAGCTCTAGATTATCGAGCAATATGCATTTCGTATCATTATGGCCAAAAGCATTCGATCGAAATTGAAAGAGCATCCGCTACTGTTACTCTGTGTCAAGGAAGAGGACTCGACGTTCAACATCATATTGTTGACCTATCACCAGCCATGTCTCTGTTCGATTCGGCGTTAACGTCCGGAGATCAAGACGTTCCGTTAGGGCACTACGAAGAAAACCAGATGAAACAGACTGTTGTTCCAAATCGGAATGCGATATTTGCCTCCATCTTGTATGGTTTTGCCCTCTCAGAAGCGAAGAGAACTGAACAGAATGTCGTTCTTGCACTCGGAGTTCACAGCGGCGATCATGCGATTTATCCAGATTGCAGACCAGAATTTTACCAAGCCCTTCAATCCGCCTTTGAGATTGGAAATTGGGACAGTGAATTGGTCGAATTTGACCTTCCCTATTTGCACGGTGACAAGACGTCAATACTCCAAGATGCATTGGAAACCACACCGCAGTTGGGGTTTGATTTTGATACAGTTCTTCGCAATACGATTACTTCGTACAACCCTGATGAACAGGGCCGAAGCTCAGGAAAAAGCGGATCAGATGTGGAACGAATTCTGGCATTCCATGCGATTGGTCGAATTGACCCAATCGAATATCAACAACCGTGGGATGTTGTGTTGGAACACGCACTCCGAGTTGAAATGGATTACAAGGGAGGGACTGGACATGAATCTTGATGAACGTATTGCTGCCTTATCTGAAATCTCGTACTATGTGACGCAGCAAAATGGCACTGAGAGGCCTTTTACTGGTGCGTTAAACAAAGAATATCGACCAGGCGATTACTATTGCATCGTTTGCGATACCAAATTATTCACAGATCAAATGAAATTTGACTCAGGATGTGGGTGGCCGGCTTTTCACAGCGAACATCATGATGCTGCAATATCTCGAATTATCGATACTTCACATGGTATGACTCGCGTTGAGGTTCGATGTGGTTCGTGTGATGCTCATCTGGGACATGTGTTCAACGATGGCCCACGCAAACATGGTGGAGAACGATATTGCATCAATAGCGCTGCTATGCGATTTGAGGTGAAACAATGACAACAAGAATCCGACGATATGTAGAAACTGATACAGGTCACCGCGTGCCTAATCACAAGAGTAAATGTAGACATTTCCACGGACACCGCTATCGTTTCGAGGCAGAAATTGAAGGCGATATTGTAGAAACGACAGGTGTAAGTGAAGAAGGGATGCTGATGGATTTCAGTGACGTCAGTCACATTCTAACCGTCCACATTCATGATGTCGTAGATCACGCGTTCGTTGTGTACGAAGGCGATGAAGAAGCCCGTAACGTGTTGTCCGGTTTATCATCGGAACATCGAACTGTTGTCGTTCCCTTCATTCCAACTGCAGAAAATCTTGCAAAATGGGCGTACGAACAAGTGCAACCACACATTCAGACTGCGTATGGAAATCGGCTGCGACTTGTTGCTATGCACGTCCGTGAAACCCCGAAAAGCTGGGCATCATGGTACGCATAATCACTCTTCTTCCAAGATGACTCGCCGGCGTCGAGTGGACTTCCATTCACTATTTTTCGTTGCAAATTCAAGAGCTGTTGATGCATCGACGAAACCTCCAATCAATCGGTTTGTTTGATCTGTTTCAAGTCCGGACCGTTGCAATGCTCGTGTGAGTGAATGTGTGAAGGAGATTCGACGTTCATCACCGCCTGGTAGAAATTGGGCAATATCTTGAATGGCTTTACGGAGAACTTTCCGTTGCTCTGGTGAGATGGACCGTTCGATAGGAACGATATCTGGCAATGCATTATCTATACCCTGTAGAGCAAGGACACGATTACGATGAAGTTCGTATGTCAATGTATGTACAGCATGGCTGAGATTTGTAATTGGATATCCTTCCCATGTAGGTAACGTAACAAGGTAGTCACAGCGAAGTAGATCCTCTGTACTCAATCCTTTTCCTTCCTCACCAAAGATCAAAGCAACCGATTGTTGAGTCGATTCGATTCTTTCTGCAAATTCCCAAGGATACATGAAGTGACGCTTCTGGGTTTTTTCACCAATTTCTCTTTTTCCTGACGTTCCAACGACAAGGGAACAATCTGCGACCGCTTGTTCGAATGAATCGAAAATTTTGCAGGAATCGAGGACTCTTCCTGCATGTTTTGCACGATTGCGAGCTTCGATATCATCCGGGTGACACTTTGGTTGAACCAGTCGTAACGAGTCAAATCCGTGATTCAGCAACGAACGACAAACCGCACCAAGGTTGCCAGGATGTTCGGTACCGATCATTACAACATGCAATGTGTATTCGGAATGAGGCAGGGGGACATCACTACGTTCGCCCATCATTCTTCCTCCGAATTCTGAAGATACTCTGCAATCCAAAGAGGATTGCATGCCTGATAAATGAAGAACAGATAGCCGCCGTTCTCCCTGTCTTGCATAACCAGCGACCGTCGACGGACGTTGTGCGTGTTTCGTAGATGCATGATGAGTTGCTCTAGCGCTGCTTCATCAGGACCGTGGACAGAAACTGGAGTTCGATTCCAGTCAACCCAGATGGGCACGCTCAAATCCCCATCAATCAGTTCGACGTTGTCGGTATCGAGTCACGTAACCAGCGATCCAGTTTCGCAACTTTTTGGTACTCACATCGGTGAGTTCTTCGACCATTTTCTTGTTGTGATCAAAGTCATCAGTGAACTTTTCACCGTGTTCTTCAACCAAACGAATTGCTCGAATTTTAATAAAACTAGGACGAATGTTTCCCATATTCAGGCCTCCTCATACAATTTGACTTCGATTGGAATATCTGGTTCATCATGACGAATCACAGTCAGGCGAATCTTTCGTGGAGGATTCTCGATTCCACGTTCCCAGATTTTCTCGTTGACGGATGGATCGATGTAAATCTCCTCTTCTGGAAGAACTTTGAGATGACGAATAACTTCGTCGCGGATAATTTGGATAGCACGAGGTGCTCGCTTGAAACGGGTGATGTTCCATGCTTTTCGTAGCGGTACGACCAATTCAGATGTTGCTGCTCTTGCCATAATCAATCACCTCATCGTTGCAACTTGCTACGTCGCCAGTGGTGACGCTTTGGATGCGACACTGTGTTTCTGTTCGTTTTTAGCATGACCCATACAGGGACACGACGGTTCTGCTTTCCTGCCTTCATCAGGCGAATTTTCTTTGCTGCTGGTTTATTTTTTGACATATTCGAGCACCCCTCTTACATTCGACGGATCGACGCATCTCTGCGGCTCTTGGATAGGCTTGCTAAGATTCTCTTCAACTGTTCATCGTTGACTGGAATGGAAATTTTTTGTTGCTCATGAAGTGAAACAAGTTGTCGCTTCATGAGATCTGCTTTGTTGGCATCAACCAATGAAATATTTGTGAGACGGCTACGTGCTTCCGACGTGAGAATCGTCTTCATTGCTTGATCGAGTGCTTGCTGTTCTTGCGCTTGTACATGCGATTCAGCTTCTGCGGCTGCTTGCTGCTGGGCTTGCTGTTCAAGTTGTTGCTGGAGTTCCATCTGTCGACGTTGACGGAACGCTTCGAGTTCCATCGAATCATCGGCAGCAGTCGTCAAATTCTCACATCCATTCAGTACTTGTCGAGGCCTGGATAGGCTTCTTCAACTTGTGGTCGAACACTGTGTGCGACTTCATTGAGGAGTTTGTGGCCAGCGGCAGTGATGATACGTCCGTTGAACAGTTGTGTTGCTTCACGACCTTCTGGTTCAACCAAGCGACCAGGTTGAGTGGAAACGAGGCCAGCGTCTTCGAGTTGCTGAACAATGGCACGAATGACTTTACGAGATCCAACCCCAGGTGTGTTTGGTTTGGAACCGTTGTTCTTGCGGCCACCGTACTCTTGGGAGAGCGCTGTGACGCCAATAGGACCTTGACGTGCAATCTTGCGCAAAAGTGCAGCAGCACGTGTCTGCCACCAGTCCGTTTGAGTCGGAGGGCGCTCACGGGAGGAACCAGTCTTGACAACATCTGCCCAGTCAGGCATCGAAATCGCAGCATTGCTCTTCAATTGCTCTGCGAGAGCAGGAATCAGGAAATTAGCAGGAACATCGTAAAACGTCGTCATAACTACACCAAGCAACCCTGCGACTTATCTCCCCTATTTGAATAAAGCGGGCGATTAACCCTCATGAATGAAGAGCATCATTGTGTTTTTGGCCACGTGCAAGTGTTCATGAATGGCTGGGTTTTGGATTGGTTGATGAAGAAGGCGTTGGCCCAAAACCCGAACCTCTTGAGAACGCTCATTGGGTTATCATTAACACTCATCATTTTGTTGTCATATGCAGTGTATGGAGCCACAATTTCTCCAAGCTATTACATCTACGAAACCGAAGCAACGGATTCATCGTTTGAGAATCTCGAATTGACAAAGATCGTCCAGAACAACGAAACAACATGGATTGGTACCGTGTCTGCCGATGGTGCAAATCTCACGTGGGTCAACATGACTGTCACTGATTTGGCAAGTGGAGCGGTTGTCAAAATGACAAACGACGGTAAATTGTATTCCCACCCATTCCTTGGTGTTGATGATGCGGAGGTTGTCGTCGATGGTAAAACTGTTGATTTCCGATGTTCCGAACACTGTGTATACGGAGAATCGATTGAGGTTGAAGCTGAATCAAGTGAAGTAAACATTCAATCGCTAACCTCTACTGATCCCGCACGGCGATCGAATGGCACAGTCTTCGCCGATTCACTTGGTGAAGCGGAATCGTTAGCACGCAGTGAAATCAACTACACACACTCCCCCTCCCAAATCATCATCCAGATTACAGAGCCTGGAAACAAATCGGTTCAGCCTCAAGTCAACGTTTACACTGTCAACGAGGCTTTTGCGAGTGTAGAACTGTTTGAAATCGATGCGGCTACTGAGTTCCTTTGGGCTCTCGCAGCAGTCGTTGGATGTTTTTCAATGGTTTTGATTCCATCCTTTACGGTCTACTTTGCTGCTCGTGCAAAGGAACGGAAAAACGAGGAAAAGTTGAGACTCGCCAACGAAGACTCCTCGAGCGAATAAATCAAATACATAGGAGCGGATTAACCGCCATGCCAAGGTTTGGTGTGGCCGGACTGCTGATTCTTCTGCTGGTTCTTCAGCCCATCTCAAACACTGAATTGCTCGATGTTCAACAACAGCCTAGCAGCCCGAAAAACAGCGGCATCGATCTCTCAGCAACCGATGTCTCAATTTCGTATTCAAATCCAAGTGATGAATCTCAATACAAAATGTTCTCTTCGAATCATCCGATATTGGGCTTTGATCGGCCAAAGAATCTCTACGTCGTTGACTCTGTTAATGCTACACCAATGGATATCGAGGTAACGGTTCGAAATGACGGAAACACTGCTTCCGGGATCATCACAGTCAATCTGTTGATTCTACACAACGAGTACGAACGATTTGAACTTGCAAACAGGACAGTAACGATGAACAGTCTTGCTTCAAGCGGCCAAGGTACAGCAACATTCTACAACGTCTTCGTCAACTATTCCGGGAATCATTCGCTTGTGATCACGCCGTCGTTCCAAGGTATAGATGACAATCCATCCAACGATGCATTCAACCGCCACTATACGGTTGCAACGATGTATTTCACCTGTACATCTCTCGTTGGTTGGAACGCTGGGTCGTATTGGGGTACAAACTCAGACACAGCTCTGAGCATGGGTCAAGCATGCCACGTAGGACAAGGGCAGTCTGGTAATTATGGCAACAATTTGCTGACGGATCTCATGACACCAATCATGGACATGAGTGATATCGTGGCGAATCCTACCAGAACAAACGGTTTGACGTTCTTTTACACGGGTAGTGCACAAGTCAATGACAACATGAAAGTCTATGCGCTAAATAACCAAGGCGCGTGGGATGATTTGGCAACCATTGCAGGCACTGTCGGAGCGACACTCGCCAACTGGCAAACGATTTCAAACAACCACATGGGCCACACCACACCATTGATTCCAGCCGATGTGAATTCTCACTTCCATTCAAATTCTCGATTCAAATTTACGTTTACGAGTGATTCAGCCGGAACTGATGTAGGATACTGGTTTGATGATTTTGTTCTTGTTTATGACCAAGCTGCGAGAACTGAAGAATACAACGTCGACGTCACAGGTATCTTCACTGACGGCTCCATACCAGGCGCTTGGGGCAAAATTCGGTTGGAACTCACCAACACAGGAAACATAAGTGATTCATTGGTGCCCTCAGTTCCAAATCTTCCGAATGATTGGAATGTTGCGTTTTCGTTCCCAAGTGGTGCGGGTGTGAATCCAAACACAGGTGTTCGTCTCCTTCCCGGTGAATCGCGTCAAATCGATGTAAAGTTACAACCAAGTCCGAATGCAACAGTTGGTTTCGTACCTCTCACATTTGCAGCCAGTAGTTTGCAGAATCCAAGTTTCTCCGTCGAAGAGTCAATGCAGTATCAAGTTTCAGCAGATCGAATTCCATTCATTCATATTCCCGAAACAAAACCAAAATGTGCACCAGGTTCATCGTGCGCCTTCTTCATTGATGTCGAAAACGTAGGTCAAGCAACCGATGTCTTTGATCTACAAACAGCACCAAAATCGTTGGATGCTGGTTGGAGTGTCAATCTTGCGTTTGACCAATCCCCATCCATTCGACTCATACCGAACCAAATACAATCTGTCAAACTCATCATGACGGTACCAGCTGGAGAGACGCCTGAAAAAACAGGCGACTTTTGGTTGACGATGACAGCTCAAAATGACACCTCACGAACCCTCACTGAATCGATTGTCATCCAAGCATCGATGATATCCAATGCTTTGATTGAACTTGATATCGATGCGATGGATACAACGATGTTATCGTCTGGAGAGAGAGTTGAAATTCAATACACTATTACAAACCAGGCAACACGCCAGGATAGTTTTGATTTATCTGTTGACTTCATCGAAGCGATTGGATGGAAGATTGAAGCTGAACAACGTCCGTCAATCGTGATTAATCCCGAGTCTAGTGCATCGTTCTACATTGCAGTGACGGCACCTGAGAACGCTCAGGCAAACGACGTTGCCCCTACATTCAATCCAATTCTCACTTCAACACGAAGTGGGATGCAATACGACGGGCCAGAATACAGCAACATTGTGATTGAGACGTTGTACGATGTGGAACTGCTCATGGTTGATTCGGAGTCGGTGCTCAAACCAGGCGCTACGACGATTATTGGACTCGAGGCAATCAACAACGGAAATGGTCCGACAAGTGCAACGATACGTCTTGTCGATGCACCTGAATCCTGGACCTACTCAATTCGAGTGGATGGAGTGATTCAGGAAACAAACAGCATCGACTTAGGAGTTGTATATTCAGGAGAGAATTCCATTGAATTCGACGTATTGTTGGAGGTTCCCATGACGGAAGCAGCTGGGGAATTCCACACCATCACACTCGAACTTCACCCAGAAGGGCAAGATATTGAGTTCTCAGACAATCATGTTTCAATCGATATGATCACTGGTAGCGTTAAGTATCCAGAATACAATGGGTCATCACTCGATTATCACGCCATGGTTGGTACGACTGTCTCACTCAATGGCACTGTTACAAACATCGGAAACGCTCTGGAATCAAGTATGGATGTTGGTTTCGATCTTTCTACTTCCCCGCCGACAAGCGATGTTGTCGCCTTCCTAACCGCTGGCGTTGGCGGGCCTACATCCGAATCCGGCAACATTCTGACGTTTCCGATGAGCGCCGGCTCCACAAAGACAATTTTTGTTGATGTTGTTGTTGGAGATAATGTTCCACTCAACACGCGAATTGTTGTAACCGTGTTTGTCGAAGGAGGCATGGATGCAGAAGGTGAAATCGTTCGTATTGAGCGTCAGACATTGATTACGGTCGATCAGCAGAGAAAGATTGCAATGGAGCTGTCATCACAGGACAATCAAACGGATGTGACTTTTGGTGAATTTTGGCTAAACCTGACGAGTTATTCGACGCAATCAGAAGACGTCTCTTACGCCATTTCCCATCCAGACAACTGGCAAGTTACGTGCGATGGGACACTCGTAGCAACCAACGAGCAAACGAACGTTTCATTGCCTTATTCAAGAAGCACGGAGAGCCTGAAAGACATACGATGCCAAGTACAGAGATTAGGAGGTTCCTACAATGGTGATGTTCTTATCCGTGCATCAACAACGGATGGGGTAATAGAATTCACAGATGCGCGAACATTCAGCTTCGAACGGCCCGCACAACAGGAATCATTCCTCTCAAAGAATCTCAATGGACCAACCCTTGTTGCATCGGTCCTCGGGTTCATCGTACTTGCAGCAATTCTCTTTGTCATTCGTCGACAAAGAATCCCAGTTGAGGAAGACGAAGTCTTTGTTGCAGGCCCTCCAATATCGCAGCAACCATTAGTTCAACCATCTGCCCCTGTCGATGAAAAAGTCGTTAGTCAAGATTCACCTGTAAACTCAGGACCACCACTCCCCGAAGAGGGTCTTCCGGCAGGATGGTCGATGGAGCAATGGGTGCATTACGGCCAACAATACCTTGATCGATTAGGGAAACAGCCATGATGGGGTTAGAGATGGGACAACATGGCCAAGGACAATCCTATCTGGTATTTCCTTTGGGTTGCTGTCGCATTTTTTGGAATGTTAACGTGGTACCTTGACAAATTCAGTAAACGTCAGGAGTTGGTTCGGATTTCTGCCTTGATTGGTGTCGTTTCTATGCTCAGTCTCGTCATTTGGACCTGGACAGATTTCTGAGGGATTGTATGGAATTAAGCGATCTAGACCAACACCCATTGGCAGATAAAATTCCGGTTCGGCTTCCAGTTTGGTGGTGTCGAACAGGAGATTCGGGACCTCATCCTGATGTTGAAGGTTGTACAGGTAAACGCATAGTCCTTCGTTTTGAGAAAAAATTTGGTCGCATTGAACGAGTGTTTGCTAAACTCATGAGAGCACCACATGAACTTCGACGTCCTCTATTGGACAAAAACAGCGTGTTGTGGGAATTGTGCAACGGCCGACGAACGTTTGCAGAGGTTTGTGAACACATGAATGCAACATTCCATGAAGACGTATCACCCGTTGTTCACAGGACACATGCAGGCATTCAGGTCTTTATCGGATTGAATGTCATGCGATTTGTCGATCGTATTGAGGAAATTGATTGGGACACACGACCCGGAAAAATTCCAATGGGTCAAACACTTGTGGATGACCCTGATTTTGAAATGGATACAGTAATCCGGAACGGGGACTAAGCAACAGGTTCAGATGGCTCCCAAACAAGGCGCAGACCGATGCCATCTTTGCGGTCTTTTCGGTGAACTTTACGTCGAGATGACGATCGGGTTGAATCTGATTCTGTGAACCATGAACCGCCTTTCGCTACGTAATGTTCGTTAACTGAACCAACGGGATTTTGCTGTTGATGACGACCTTCGTGCGATGGTTGCCATGCATCGCTCGTCATCTCATGGACAAGACCATGCATATCGAAGAAGCCCCATGGATTTGCTTTCTTCGAGCCCACTTCTCTGGTTGTAGCACCACTGTTCCCAGCATGCCATCCATGGGCGTCAAGTTCTGAATCTTTGTTGCCAAAAGACCATCGCGATTTGGTACCTGCTTTCGCAACATATTCCCACTCGGTTTCAGATGGAAGTCTCCAATATCCTTTGAACCCAATGTACTCTTCTTGTTCATTGTTGAGCCTTTTTAGGAAGACGTGGACATCGTCAAATGAGACCCTTTCAACAGGCCTAAGACCTGCGCTCCAACCATCTTGAAATTTTGAAGGATTGTTGTTCATAACTGCGGTCCAGTGGGCTTGGGTTACTGGACGAACTCCTAAGAAAAATGGTTCTGAAACTTCAACTGAGACAATCGGTTGCTCGTTTGGGTGTCCAGATCCCACCTCATCACCGAGGTTAAACGAACCTGGTTCAACGAGAAGATACGTGCCTCCGAACGTATCCTCAAAAGAGGGACGATTGCTGTTCATATCATCACGAATCGCGATACATTGTAGCCGTCTTCATGACCGATTCAACAAGAGACTGAAGCCTTTGATCCACATCAGAATCAACCAATGCTCCATCTTCGCCGAATGCTTCTTTCACATGCCCAACCGCAAGTTGTTGAGAGACAGGATTTGCATGAAGCCAACGTAGCATGATGCGCATATGGTTGAGCGTATTTGAATTGGACATGCCTCCGAGCGTTGACATCAAGCCGAACACTTTTCCACCAACATGTTGGTCGTAAACCCAGTCAAAGGTATTCTTCATCACACCAGACATTGTTCCGTGGTATTCTGGCGAGGAGACAAGGAATGCATCACATGAAGAAGCCATTTCCTGAAATTCCTTGACGATTGGATTTGACCAACATCCCTCTTCGCCTACCAGTGGCAATGGTTTCTCCTGCAAATCCCAAAAATGAGTTTCTGCTCCCATCTCTGCAGCTTTTTTCAAGGCTAAGTCAACCAGCATACCGTTCTTTGAGTGTCGTCCAATTGAACCAGAAAGGCCCATGATTTTGAGAGGGGTGTCCGCCATGTCTTTTCGAAGTACAGGCAATAGATGAATCCATTGATTTTTCTTGGCCATGAAGCAACTATGCTTATACCATAACAGTCTTGCCAAAGAACGGGACAAGCCTATGCGTGCTGAGGACGATGAGATGTCAAATGCATTGATGAACGACATGGCGGATGCTTTGCGCTCAGCAGGACTCGGTTCTATGGTCCATTCTGATGATGCTGAACCTGAACCAGAAACACCAGCAGAAATGGAAGCAGAAGCAGAAGACGAATCGCCAAGAGATACCCCCTCCGATGAGGAATTAACGGTAGAGGAGCAAGTTCAGTCACTCATCGAGGAAGGAGAATACAAATCACGGTCAAATGCACCGCAAGAAGCACTTGTTGCGTTCAATAAAGCAATTGCTTTGGATCCATCAAGTGATATGGCATGGTTCAACCGTGGTGTCCTTCTCGAAGCACAACAGGATGCTCGTGGTGCACGGCAGGCATTCCAAATTTGTCTCGACCTCAATCCAGACCATGCTCCAGCAACAGCAAATTTGGCAATATTGCTCGATCGAATCGGTGACGATGCAGGTGCAGCAGCAATGGCAAGACGAGGTCTCGAATTCTTCCCTGGACATCCAAGCCTTACCGATGTACTCAATCGGACAAAAAGCGCACCTGTTGAGGAAGTACCAGATGAAATTGAAACAACTGTTACAAAGGCAACCCACCAAGAATCAACGCTCAACGTTGTTATGGAAGAAACGGGCATTGAAGATGCAGAAGCCATTCTCGCAGAAGCCGCACATCACGATCTTGATGGTGATGGCCATCTCGACAAAGAGGAGCTCAAGAGCGCCGCTGGAATCGTAGCAGCAACACAAATTGTAGAGGAACAAATCGAGGAAACCATCGAAGCAGAGATTCTAGAACGTCCAGCAGCAGAAGAAATCAATCTGGATAGGCTTACGGATGAAGCGACTGAACTCATTCGTCAAGGTGAGCCAAAGAAAGCCCTCGCACTCTTAAAACCACATCTGAAAACCATTGGGGCGCAACACGCTGGTGCATGGCGTATTGCTGGTGGAGCGATGGCTCGAATGGAACTTGACACCCACGCCATTGCTGCACTGGAACATGCAACAAAACTCGATGAAACAGTTGCATCGGGATGGTACAATCTTGGTAGCCTCTATGCACGGAATGAGAATCAAACCGGTGCCAAGGAAGCATTCGAAAAGACCGTTGAACTTGACGTACGTCACATTAAAGCACGTCGGAAATTGATTGACTTTGCAAAAGCAGAAAATGATGTAGGAACCGTTTTGTCACAGGGAATGCAAATTCTTGAGCACCAAGACGATCCCGAACTTCGAAACGAAATCATCCAAGCCCTTCTTCAATGCGGAGAGACCGAAGTCGAGGTTCTCGAATACATCACCGGCATTCCTCCAACGATGCCTGAGGCGCCCCAACTTGCGCAGTATGCTTTGGATTTACTCAGCCCAGGCGCTTCTGTTGACCGAGCACGAGCACTTACCCTCAAGGGAGAAAACATTGAAGCAGTAACAGTCTGGAAAGAGCTCATCCAACATGACAAAGAGAATCCATCTCTGTGGAGAGGACTCGCAAAGTCCCTTGAAGCAGCTGGAGATCTAGAAACAGCTCAGCGTTGTCACACGAAAGCTCGTGATTTGGAATCACCACCTCAATCAGAGTTTGAAACGATACCTCAACAGCAGTTTGAAACGCCTCCTCCACCGCCAACAGCTACGCCTCCTCCTTTTGCACCAGAACCACCAGCGATGGTTGCAGAACCAATACAAGCACAACCAATTGAGCAGCCGACTGTTGTTGAAGGACAAGCGACGAGTGCAGCAAACGATCTTCTTCTCACTCCCGTTGAACCTGTCAGCAGATCAGTTGCTGAAGAGGTCAATGTTGAGGTTGACCTTGCGAAAGCTGCCCTTGATGCCACAGCTATGGTTCAAATGAATCCAATTGTATCGGCCAATTCAAGTTCAGTAGCCAATCAAGATATATCTTGGTACAACCAAGGCATCCAACTAATGGAAGATGGAAAATATCGAGAGGCTCTCTCATCGTTCGATAGAGCACTACCATCATTTGCACATGATAACCAGATGGTTATACGAATTCTCAATGGACGAGGAAACGCTTACTACTTTTTGGAAGAGTACCCGGCCTGTGTAGAATCATATCACAAAGCGATGATGATTGATCCTTCCAACGTAAGAGGACAAACCCTCTACAACATGGGAACTGCATACGCTGAAATGGAACGATTCCCCGATGCGATCAAGTGTTACGAGCAATCGATTCCACGTGGTCTTTCGGATGAAGAAGTAAAACGAGCAAAGGAACAAATCCGTCGTTGCACCATTCTTGAGAAAGAACGCAAGAAGAAACTCATGCGTCGATAAAACGAAGTCAGATTCATAATGGACCGTTGGTTGGGGTAAACATGGACTGTGGAACGTGTGAAACTGCGCCAACAATTGAAATCATCCAACCGAAGGTTGTTGATGTTTCATTGACATTAACAGAAAAGGCAATTGAAATGCTTAACGACGCCTTTGGTGATGATCGAAGTCACGCTTTATTGGTCGGTGTCCTTTCGGGTGGCTGCTCAGGTTACATGTACGACCTACAGATTGTCGAATCAACCGATATCGACTGCCAAGAACTTGAAGTCTCAGGGTTCAGAGTGCTCGTTCCTAACGCTTCATCGCATCTTCTCGACGGAATTGAAGTTGATTATGTCGACCGACTCATGGGCGGCGGGTTCAAAATCAACAACCCGAACGCCTCAAGTTCATGTGGTTGTGGCGAATCCTTTGCTTGAGGAACAACCATGGGCATCATCAAACTTGATGCATACGTTTTGCTCATTTCGGGTCAAGATCGATACACATTCCTTGACGGCCTGTCCACAAACAAGATTGATTCGTCCTGTAGTACTGTATTTACGACAACGAGTGCAAAAATCATTGATGTCGTTGATGTCATAGAAGTTGGAGACAATCTTGCCGTCGTCGGCTATGGGCCGTACAAAGACAAAGTTCTCGCCCACCTCCAACCTAGAATACTGCAACAAAACGTCACAATTCGGGATGTAACCACCCTCAACAATGCTTACTTGAGTACTGAAGACTATCCGGGAGAACATGGTATAACCGTGACCCGCTCATTCTTGGGTTGGATACTCGTCACATCGATCAAAAATTCATTGAATGAATCGATGACTCTCGATCAATTTACAGAGTACAGATCGAAGAACATGATTCCATACCAGGGACATGAAATCACTGAAGATATGCATCCATTCAATTGTGGCTTGGAACATCTTGTCCATCAGTCCAAAGGTTGCTATATTGGACAGGAAATTCTCACACGAATGAGAAGCCGGGGCAAGATGGGTAAGCAGCTTGTACAAGTTCCAATCGACGCTAAAGATGCTACGAGCGTCGGTTCTGAATATGCGCTTGCCATTCGCCGAATGCCCCCATAACAATATAACATCAGCAACCTTCGAAGCAGCGTGGAGAATCTTGCTGAAAAGCCAGAACGTCGATACGATATCGATTGGTTGCGCGTGATTCTCTTTGGGTTACTTATCCCGTTCCACGTAGCAATTGGTGTATATTGGTCAACTTATGGTGAAGAAATCAATCCGAATGTCTCAGATGATCCAGACGACCGAATAGAAGTGGCTAAAGAAGGGAACGATTACACATACGATTCCGTCGATCCAACCAGCATGTTTCTTCACTGGATGCATCAATGGAGGTTAGCCGCTCTCTTCATGATTTCAGGGATGGGTACTGCCTTCGCATTCAAGCGAAGAAGTTGGAAAACCTTCTTGCTCGAACGGCTTCAAAGATTGCTCGTACCAATGTTCTTTGGAATGTGGACAGTTGGATTCGTTGGCGGAATCATCACGGGAGGTGTTGATCTTGAGGGGAATTCATTTGTTGATACGCTCGTAGCCTTCTTCGTGCATGTTCTGTTTACCTCGTTCCTTTTTTGGGTACCATTGTTTGGAAAAATTATAGCATTAGGCCACTTGTGGTTTCTTTGGAATCTCTTTCTCTACTCCGTATTATGCATTCCCATCTTCCACATGGTACAGAAGAATTCTGATGGAAAACTTGCACGTTTGTTTCGCTCAGCATTTACTCTGAAAGGAGGATTCGGAATCTTCGTTTTGTTCCCAATGTTGCTTACCCTGACAGAATTGGTATTCAAGCCATGGTTTCCAGGCTTCATTGGCATTGGTTACGAATGGATATGGTATCTTGTGTTCTTCATTTTTGGATACATATGCATTGTTTCGAGAGAACTGTATTACGATTTCCTGAGTTCAAATAGGAATATCATAACCATTCTCACCGTGGTACTAACCATTGCATTTGTCCTCATTCGACTTCAACAGCATGAGGATGGAATTCCTTACATGGACGGTGGTTGGATTGAGAACAATATTCTCCATAATCAGATGACCATTCTTAGTTGCTTCATCCACAGTTTTCACGCATGGTTCTGGTGTCTCACAGTTTTTGCATGGGGAGCCCATCTTCTCAACAAGAACAGTGCATCCCTTGCTTATCTCAATCAGGGCGTGTACCCATTCTACATCGTCCATATGCCACTCACATTTGCTGGACTGAGTCTTGCAAAAGAATTTGGCTTCACCGGAATTCCTGCAGTCGTACTCAGCTGCATTTTTGTTACAGCCGGTTGTTGGATTATCTTTGAAGCAGTGCGACGTACTGTTGTCACGCGTTACTTGTTTGGGATCAAGAATACGAAACAAATGAAATCAGTTGTATCCCAAGATTTCAACCAGTTGTGACTTGTAGAAATTTCCAGACGTTTGCAGAGAATTGAGTTCGTCGTCAGTCAATTCCAACTCAAAAATATTCTCGACACCATTCGAACCCAGAATGCATGGCACACCGATGTAAACATCATCCAAACCGTATTGTCCTGTCATGAGACATGAAGCAGGTAAGAGGCGCCGTCGGTTGTTGAGGACGGATTCTGCCATAACTGCCGCTGCCGATCCAGGGGCATAGAATGCTGAACCTCGCTCCAGCAACTTGACAATCTCTCCACCACCGCCTGCAGTGCGAGCAGAGATTGCATCGATTCGATCTTGTGACATGAGTTGCGTAATTGGAATACCTCCAACAGTTGTGTATCGTGGGAGCGGAACCATCGTATCACCATGACCACCAAGGACCATTGGACTCACATCTTCCTCAGCGCAATTGAGTTCCAACGCAATGAAGTGAGCCATTCGAGCGCTATCAAGGACACCTGCTTGTCCAATGACTCGATTTGCAGGGAAACCAGTCACTTTCTGCATGTGGTAGGTCATCAAATCCAGTGGATTTGTAACGACAATGACAACTGAATCAGGTGCGTGATCACGGATACCTGCACCAACTTGAGCAACAATCTCTGCGTTCTTACCAATCAAATCTTCCCGAGTCATACCGGGCTGACGTGGGAAACCACTTGTCACGACAACGACATCAGCACCAGCAATATCCTCATAATTGGACGTGCCAGTGATGGTTCCATTGTAGTTCAAAACATTCGCATTTTGACTCATGTCAAGTGCTTTCCCTTTCGCAAATCCTTCGTAAATATCCAACAAAACAACATCTGCAATCTTCATATTTGCTAGAACAAAAGCACATGTTGCGCCAACGTTTCCTGCACCAATTACTGCGATTTTTCGACTTCCTCTTGACATGATTTCTCGCCAGTTGCTGGTCATGGTCGAATGTTTTTAATCAAGATGGTTGGCTGTTGTCCCATTTGATAGGAGTCATGGGTGGTATTGAAGAACCCCCTCATGTTGGCAAAAAACAACGGTGTTATCATGAAGTTGGGCGTACTCAAAGAACCGGAAGGAGAGACACGAGTTGCTATCGTTCCTACAAGCCTCAAGAAGTTGCAAAAAGCAGGTTTTGAGGTTGTCATCGAATCGGGAGCGGGCGTGGCTGCAAACTATCATGATGCTGAGTATGAAGCAGCCGGAGCAACCGTAGGCAGTCGAGATGATGCACTCGCATGTGAGACGATTATCACCATTCGATTTCCCGGTGTTGAAGGAATGAAAGAAGGCACAAATCTTGCCTGTGTATCGGATCCATTCCGTAATCCGCAGTTCGTCAAAGACTGCCTTGCAAACAATATCACTCTCCTATCAATGGACATGATTCCACGACGTTTGAGTCGAGCCCAATCAATGGACGTGAACTCAAGCCAAGACAACCTCGCAGGATACAAGGCCGTTCTACTCGGTGCGGCCCACGTTCCAAAGGGCATCCCTATGATGACAACCTCAGCAGGAACAGTACGTCCTGCAAAAGTGGTGATTATGGGATCTGGTGTTGCTGGTTTGCAAGCCATTGCCACAGCGAAGCGACTGGGTGCTGTCGTTTATGCGTCCGACGTTCGGAAATCAGCAGCAGAACAAATCGAATCCGTTGGTGGTCGATTCATCGAGGTTGATGGCATGGACGATTTCGAGGATGAAGCTGGTTATGCGAAGCCCCTCACTCCTGAGTTTATCCAGAAAGTGAACGATACAGTGTGTGGAGTTGCATCGGATGCCGATATTATCGTCACAACGGCAAGAATTTTTGGCCGTCCAGCGCCAATCACCGTTCCATCGAGTGCGGTTAAAGAATTCAAATCTGGAGCAGTTGTTGTCGACATGAATGCTGATGTGGGCGGAAACTGCGAAGATACAGTTGCAGGTGAAGTTATCACGACTGACAATGGAGTCATCGTTGTTGGAACCTCAAATCTACCAGGTACAATTGCCACAACCGCAAGCATGCTGTATTCCAACAACCTCACCACGTTCATTACTTCACTCGTCGATGATGGAGCCATCGTCATCTCCGAAGAAGACGACATTTTGGTCGGTGCTCCTGAAGGCAGCGATTTCTATGTCAACGGCATGGGAGGCGTTCTCATCTGCCAGAACGGAGAAATGCATCCAAAGCAAACCCGATTGGGAGGTGCCCTCGAATGACCCCTGAATTTTTGATTGGAAATATTACACTGTTCGTACTTGCTATTTTCCTTGGATTTGAACTTATCACAAAGGTTCCAGCAACCCTCCACACACCATTGATGAGCGGTGCAAACGCCATTTCAGGAATCTCGATCATCGGGGCCCTCATCGGAGCAAATGTAGCGTATGACGGTGGTGCTACTGCCGTTTCGGGCATCCTTGCGTTTGTTGCGGTTGTACTTGCCATGATCAACGTCGTTGGAGGATTCGCTGTGACGAATCGTATGCTCAACATGATTGCTGGTAAGAAGCGAGGAGGTGCCTGAAATGGAAGATTGGATCTCACTCGGCTACCTCTTGTCTGCTGCCTTATTCATCTTCGGTCTGAAGAAACTTGGACATCCTCGAACGGCACCATTTGGAAATCAACTCGGTGCTCTTGGTATGCTTGTTGCTGTTGTAACAACCATCCTCCAAATGGGACTTGGGGACGGAATTGAATGGGTACTCATTGGAGCAGGTCTTGTCATAGGTTCGCTCATTGGACTCTGGATGGCCATCCGAGTCGAAATGACGGGTATGCCAGAACTTGTCGCTCTCTTCAACGGTTTTGGAGGAGCTGCATCGGCACTTGTTGCTCTCTCGGAAGTCTGGAGATACATGGAAGATCCTTCGAATGTTCCAACGGACCAACTTGAGATAACCGTCATCATGGTGGCTGCTGGTTTGTCAGCTCTCGTCGGTTGGATGACACTCACCGGTTCTCTTCTTGCAATGTTCAAACTCAAGGGAGGTGTGAGCATCTTTGGAAAGTGGATCAAAACACCGACATGGGGCCCAGTTTGGCTGAACCCAGTGAAGGTAATGATGGTCGTTGGCGTTGCTGTCCTCATCTACCTCAGCATCGATGCACCAACCGATGAGAATTACCTCTGGGGAATCATCGGTATTTCGTCCCTGCTTGGTATTGTCCTCGTCCTTCCAATCGGAGGAGCAGATATGCCTGTTGTCGTATCCCTCCTCAACTCGCTCTCTGGAATTGCAGCTGCCTTTACAGGTTTCATCATCGGAAACTCTGTGCTTATCGTTGCAGGTTCTTTGGTCGGCGCATCTGGGCTCATTCTCACCTTCATCATGTGCAAGGCGATGAACCGGACGCTTCCTGATGTTTTGTTCAAGTCCTTTGGAGGTAGTGGCGAAAAGGAATCCCTGACTCGTACGAAGGTTGGATCTGACCCTGACGAAGTCGCTATGATGCTTGACGGAGCACAGAAGGTCATCATTGTACCTGGTTACGGAATGGCTGTATCACAATGCCAACACCAAGTCAAGGAATTTGCTGATCTGATTGCTGAGAAATACGACACTGAAGTCAAGTACGCCATTCACCCAGTAGCTGGTCGGATGCCTGGTCACATGAACGTGCTGTTGGCAGAAGCAAATGTACCATACGAACAACTCATCGAAATGGATGAAATCAACCCAGAATTCCCTGATTGCGACGTTGCTCTCGTGATTGGTGCAAACGATACAACCAACCCTGCTGCACGCAGTGGAGAAGGTCCTCTCGCTGGTATGCCAATCATCGATGCAGATGCTGCCCGAACGGTGGTCATCGTCAAGAGGTCGCTCTCTGTTGGGTATGCGGGTGTCGACAACGATCTGTTCTACATGGACAAAACCATGATGCTCTTTGGCGATGGAAAAGCCATGATGACTGGACTCAACAACGCCATCAAAGAGTCCTGAATCCATGGACTTGAAGGAACGTTGAAAGGATGAATTGAAGTGGCCAAAACGGAGAGGGAATCATGAGGTCAAGGACACTTCTCATTTTGTTGCTTTCAATTTGCCTTCTTGCGCCGGTTGTCGCCAACCCAAACGGCCCTCCATGGATCAATCCAATCAACGGTGGATTGACTGTTGAAACCGGATGCACTTGCCACGGTGATGGCGTTCCATCCAACGATGTCGTCGTATCAATTTCAGGCGTTCCACGCGCTTACGCTCTTGGAGAATCCTATGAATTCACCATCAACCTACAACATGCATCGTATGATAACGGAGGTTTCTTGCTAAGCGACTACGGATCAGGGACGTTTACTGCTGGAGAAGGTTCTCAAATTGTTACCGACACCGATGGCTCTGAACCAGGAGCAGTATCACAAACGGCTCCAAGCAACGATTGGGTTGTCACCTGGACTGCACCATCAACGGATGTTGGGGATGTTTCCTTTTCACTCGCTGGTAACGCAGTCGATGGTATGAACGGAGCAAACGAGGGTGACAACTGGAATCTCTTGTCGTTCTTCATCTCTTCACCAGATACGATGACCAACGATGATGAAGAGAATCTCGCACTGCGAACCATCAGTGTTGGTGACTTTGAATCACTCTTTGTTGCCGAAGAGGACCCTGAAGCACTTGAAGCAAAGCGACAAGCAGAGATCGCTGATGATTTCTTTACCAACGGTAATTTGTTCTACTGGACGACTTTGTCCATCATCCTCGTTGGTGCAGTTGTTCAAGGTGAATTCTACGAACGCCGATTTGGTGGTGGCCCTAAGCACCTTGACATGCGATTGGCAGTTCCGCAAGGAATTCGACGAGGATTGCTCACACTCGCTGTGCTCCTTGCCTTTGGCTGGGCAGTTGATGACGGTCAACCATGGGGCTATGCATTGGTTCTTGGAATGCTCACACTTTGGGGTATGTTCGGTGTTTACCGAACCATTGTACAAGCACGGGCAAACCCTGAGCACCACGATTTGGTGTGAGGGAATCATTTGTCCGCTCCAAGTGGCTTGAAGCTCGAAGGAGACTTTGCTTTACCTGTCCAAGTCCACTTCGATACATTGACGCAAAAAGCAACGCTTGGTTTTGTTCTCATTGCAGTGCTAACGATTGGAATAATGACAACCATTGATGAGATCTTGAGCGTGGTTCTTGCACACCTCAATCCGTGCGGAACGTCGGACTGTTTAACACTCTACGAACCTGCTTCATGGAGTGTTGTACGATGGTTAAGTGCCGTATTTCTTGCAATATTGTGTGTCCTTCCGTTTGCACTGGTATCGATGTATCGATTTGCCGCACCTGGTTTAACCCAAGATGAACAATCCATGTTGAAGCGTTGGATGCTTTCTTCTACGACACTGGGCTACTTCACATTGTTTGCCTTGTTTTACGTTTTCATTCCGAAACTGTATGATGTGGGAGATTCCATTCATTCCGACATGGGATTAACCGCTCAGTATAATGCCGTTTCATTGTTCGTTCTTGCCTTATCCATCTTCTGGGGACTTCTTATCACGTACATTCTTGCATTTGCAACAACAACATCTGGAGCACTTGGACTCATTACCGAGAACAATCAGGATTGGTGGCGGATTCGTTTGCTCGGAATTGGCGGTCTCGTACTCTTTCTCTCACTACCAGGACGATGGAACGGTGTCAACATCATCCTCCTAAGTTTGATGATCATCTATCTCGAATTCTCCATCCGAAAAAGCATACGTGTATCGAACGAAATATACAACCCCTCAGCCATTTTTGATCACGAGGGACGTCGACGTTACGTAACGTATGTTGATTGTTCATGCCAAGGTGTTGCTTATCCAATCGATACATCACCAGAACATACCGGTCTTTTACGATATGAATCTCTTTGCGACAACATCGGTGAGCGAAATCACCTCATTTCTATGGTGTCCAAACATCAACTAACCGACGTGATCATTGGAGGATGCGATGCATCACCATTACCTGAAGCGTTTCAGGACACTGTTTCTTCGGCACGTTGCACGTTGCGTGGTCTTGACCTTCTCGGTCTTCAAGGCTCGTTACCCAACGACAATATTCAGTTACGTAAGGAAGTCAATATCCATCTGGAAAACGTAGTTGATCCATGGTCTTCAAAACAACGTTTGGACGCATGCATGCGTCATGTTGAACCAGAGGAAAGAACGAAGCTGAGGTTTGTAGATGCAAAGCAATGGCCAGAATTAATACAAGGCACATTGCGAGTATCTGGAAAAAGTTGGTCTGATGATGAAAAGGATGCAATTCGAACATAATACAGACACAGAACCCAACAATTGAAACGAACCGATGAGGTCAGTTAGGCATGGGCAAAACGGGACAAGCCATTGGGATGGTCCTCTGCTTGGTTCTTGCCGTCGCCTCCCAAATATACTCAAACGAGATCAATGACCTGTTCCAAATCGATGTGTCAAGCCCAACGGATACATATGCGCCTTTGGTTGGTTTGCAAACAAACGAATCGTGGTTTGTAGTTCTCGTTGATTTCGAATCGAATCAACTGAACAATGATGCGAAAGCACAAATCGAATCTGAATTTCAGGACTATTCTGGAGAGTATTTTACCCAGGCGCTCGGTCAAGAGGTGATTGTGAACATCACCATGCACGATGAAATCATACGAGCACCAAAGCCGCTTTCAGCCTACGGTGACGATGGACAATACGGCCGGGATTATGGCGATGGTACTGAATTCTTACCCGCTCTACTTGCAAAGTATGTTGTCGAATCCATTGATGATCCAACATTACCAGAGTACGATCTCAACGAGGATGGAGTTGTAGATCGATTTCTCATTCTTCATTCAACACTTGCGCAAGAACAAGGTTCTGGTTCCTCCAATCGTATTTGGTCACATTTCACATCGTTCTCAGAGCCCATCAAAAGTGGAGATGTTTCGTTTGAACATTACACGATGTCCTCAATGAGGCATGGAGTCAATGGATTTGGAACCATTCTGCACGAAATGATGCACCAATTCGGAGCATACGACCTTTATCCCGTTCACGATTCGGGGTACTCGGGTTCATGGAAAGGCATCGGTGTCTGGGACATCATGGCGAGCGGCAATTGGAATGGAGGAGGTGACACACCATCCCTGCCAACTGGACCCACGATGGCTGCAATCGGCCACGGAGCAACGCGTGAAGTTTCCCTGGAATGGCCATCGAATTCTCCTAGCCCTTGCATTGGTCCAGTCATCGCTTTAGACGATCGAACCAACGGAGGCGATAGGGTTCGAATACAGGTGTCGATTGATGAATTCATTTGGATTGAGAAGCGAGTACAACAAGGGTATGATGCATCGTTACCAGGCGAAGGTGTACTCGTCCTCCTCGAAGACTTTGCAGCAGGTGATTCAGCACACAATGCGATGAACATTGACCAACGAAGACCATACCTGAAAACGATTGAGGCAGATGGTAATCAAGAACAGTTACGTGGTGTTAACGATGGTGTCTCAAGTGATTTGTTTCAACCAGGTGATGAATTTGGTGAACGTGGTATTCTCATACGCGACCACGATGGTATCCTCGTTCCGTGGCATGTTCGAGTTGTTGAGGATGAAGGACAGTGGAATCTCGAATTTCATTCCTCAAATTGCTCGCCATCAACGCACATCAATTTCGATGATTTTGGGACAACACTCCTACAAGAAGACCCACTTGTGTTTGAACAAATTTCGAGTGGTTCAACGGAACCATGCTGGGGTACCCTCGGTGGTAGCGATGGTCGTCAAGTCACATTTACAAACGATTCAGCAATTGGCTCAAAGCACTATGGGACATTCACCGAGGTCGGCATGATTGACTCTACAGCTACGTTCACTGGCACAATACAATGTGGAGATGATGTCTTTGATGTACAAATTTCCATCACAACACTTGGCTCAATTCCTCTTCCAATAAGTATGCGTTTAGAGGAAACAATACCTGTGGTTGATTCAAGTACACTCATCATCCCGTACAAAGGCGAAGGAATTGGCTCTGCAGAATACACGATTGAAATTGAAGGACCTCTGTCACGCATCGCCACAGCAGAACCGACCGTAGAGATTGAGAATGGCAATGGTACCATTGTATTGAATGTTGATCCACAAGGACTTCTTCAAGACAACATGTATGTTATGGGAACTGTTCACCTTCAATCGTTCAATGGAGAATCTTGGACTATTGATGTTGAACTCAAGGCTGTTGAAGACGATAAGATTCCCTTGATTGGTGATCAATCGTTCGTGCTCACGCTCTTCTTCCTCATTTTCTCTGTGTGGTTTGCTACCTCTCTGTTTGCACGCACTTCAACAAAGAAAGAGCCCGAACAAAGGGAACATCACGAAGCCGAGGAATTCTTGCCAGGTGACCATCTTTGAATCCTTAGGTACTTCCATACATCTCCCTCTGGAATAGCACAAACCCACTGTTTGTGAACACCTTCAGCAAGTCGAACACTCAAACATACGCCTTCCCATGTTGTTGCTGCTTCTTTGTGTGGTTGGATCAACCAAGGAGCATGTGATTCGTTGAGATCACCATCGTACACTCTCCAACGACATCCATACTTGAACCCGGGTCGGAGCAACAACCCGCGGTTCAGGAGATCGTTCATCAAAAGAGATTCTTCTGAAGATGCCGCATTTTCTACGATGATTTGTTCGATGAAAGAATCCTCTTCCTTCCTTAAAACTCTTCCAGACATGTGCTCAACACCGATCTGCTGCCAATTCCATGGTGTATCAAAACCAACATAACTTCCCGATTCCGTGAGCGTTCGTTTGTTCCAATGGCTGAGGAAATTCGTCTTGTCTGATTCACTCAAATTAGCCCAAGGGACCAAATCTCCTCTTGGATTGATTAAATCGATTTTGTACATCGTCACATCCAACTCATCATCGATAACAAATAACTCTGAATCGATGTTCATTTCTTTGGACTGGCGGCACCAAGCGAGCAAATTTTTCCAATCCAGAGCGTCGTGAGTGGTTGCAATTGAAACGGAGGATTGGTAGTCATCCTTGAGATGATTCCGGTCACGATGCCAACGAATAGCCCAAGACAAGTGTTCGATATTTGGTCTGTGAATGGTAGGTACAATCATTTCGCCACCGTTGCGGCCAACGTCCAATATGATGGCTTCATAAATCAGGCGTGGATTCTTCTCAAGTTCTGATTCAAGCCATGATGCTTCAGGTAGTGGAACGTGCCTATGCCAGTGACAAAAAAGGACTTCTGATGCAGTTAACGCGATTGAGCCATCCTCGAGCCGATGACCAAGTGCACTTTTCTCGTACAAACGGGTTGAAAGTGGTGGTGCGATTTTCCACAGATCACCAAAGGCAGTAGGTGGTTGAATTTTTTGTGTCTCATCCAAACCAACGTTGTCCAGATCAAGTGAGCGAGTCGTTCTCACACGAGGCTTGAACTTACGACGCTGCCGCACCATGATTGACCCTCTTGTTACCCACATATTGTTGCGTCGATGACCGATTGTCCTAAGGACTACCATGAAGACAAACAAAATGGGGAGCGGTATGGTTAGCGGGTTCTTAGGAACACTTACCACTGAAGAGCGGACATTGCTCCATCTCCTCGACAACCAATTGCCCGAAAACAATTGGGAAGCTCCGATGGAACTCACCCAAGCAGGCATCTCAGCAGCTGTTCATGTGCAACGAAAACACGTTCCAAGGACGTTGAAACGTTTGCAGGAGCAGGACTTCCTCAACACAACGAGTCGTCATGTCCCTGGTGCCCGACAACGACGGCGAGTCTACTCATTGACACCTGAAGGTCGTGAGCGAGCGCTCTCCATTCTCAATAGAATCAAAGCAGTACCAGTACAATCGGATGGAACAACAGTGTTGTTGGAATCTCTGCTCACGAGCTCAAAGAATACACTCGAATCACTTGCCCACATTGATGAACACATGAAAGTCCATTCAGAGCCAGTCATGTCTCCAGTTTCCCACCCAGAAGGCTCTGCTTCACTGGATGCACAGGCAGGTGAAGCACTTGTTCGCCGTATGTTTGCAAGGGCTTGGCAAGATGGCCGTATCACCAAAGACGAACAACTTTTGCTCAATGAAGTCGTCGATTTCCTTGGAATGCATCCAGATCGAGTACGACGTTTATCCAATGAAGCACGTCGAGAAATCAATGCACCACCTCCAGAAGAAATCTACCTCGAGATGTTGCGCCAAGCATTGGTTGATGGAGTGATACATGAAGAGGAGGAAGCACTTCTTCGAACGGTTCAAATTGCATTCGATATCGATTCAGAAACTCATGAACGAATGCTCAGAGAAGCATTGGAGAAGCCATACATTTCACCTGAACTCGAAGCATACCGTTCTGTTCTAAAAACTGCAATGATCGATGGAATCATCACAAACGATGAGTCAGCGATGCTCGAAACATTGCGTCTTAAAACAGGTATTTCCGAACAAGAACATGCTATGTTGTTAGCAGAATTACAAGACAAGGTAGAGGGATAATTATGGGAATGAGCGATGACGATGTAAAAATTCACGATGCTTTGAAGAAACTTGAACGTGGGTTGAAGAACATCAGACCAGCGAAGGTTCTCCTCGTAGGGGACATTATGATGGATTGCTACATCCATGGTTTTGCTAACAATCTTAATTCCCGTGCACCAGTTCCAGTCCTTAAGGAAATTTCACGTGATGTTGATGTAGGAGCCGCAGCACACGTTGCTCGTGGTCTCGATTCCCTCGGATTGAAGAGTCACTTGCATGGTGTCGTCGGCGATGATGATTCAGGACTGGCCGTCTTGGAAATGCTTGAAGAAGAAGGTGTTGAAACATCGGGAATTGCAGTACTTGAGGAACGTACAACGACGGTGAAAACAAGGCTTTTGGGGGCACGCGAAGGCTTGGTCAAGGGAGAGCAACTTCTGCTCCGATGGGACATTGAAGACGATGAAGCAATTCCATCTACAGCGTTGACAAACCTCATTGATCGTACAATCGAATCCATTCCCAACTCATCTTGTCTCATCTTGTCCGATTATGGATTAGGTGTTCTCGATGATGCTGGGGCTGAACGACTCATCACGGCTGCGAAGAAACACAACGTTCCCATCATTGCCGATCCTAAATTGACGGGACTCCATCGTACCCAAGGCGTTGATTGGGTCTTGTTTCAATCGAAAGGGTTGGAACTTATGCGAAGACGACTTGGCGCAACCACTGGTGCCGAAGCAGCATCAATGCTACTCGAATCAAATAACTGGGAGCATCTATTGATTCTTGAGGGACAGGATGGTGTTACCATCCACTCGAGAAACGAAGACACAGTTCATGTTCAATGCATGCTCGAAGAAATACGGCAGATGATTGGACTCATCGATGCTGCTGCTGTTGCCGTTGCAACAGCAATCACGCTCGGCCTCTCCGTAGAAGAAACAGCCCAACTCGCAAATGCTGCAAGTGAGTGCATCCTCATCGCCGATCGTACCGACCGATTCGTGTTGCGACTCGACGATATGGTCGACAGAATTGGTGAAATCGCTTGGTCTCTCCAAGTTTCCAAACGTTGAGGTCATTGCATGAGTTCTTGGATGAGGCCAACAACTGCGGATGTTGGTCTACGATCCTTTGCTGCGTCGAAGGCGAGATTGTTTGAGGAAACAACTGCAGGCATGCAGGATTACCTCCTCGCCTCAGAGATTCCCTCAGAGGCCATTCACCACACGTCTGTCTGGACGGTTCGAATTCCCACGCATGATGATGCCAACGGACTACTCCTCGTCAAGTGGCTCGAAGAAGTTCTCTTTATGGATGAAGTCGAACAGAAATGGCTTGTTGATTGTTCGATAAAAATAGAGGAATTCGAAGGAGAACATTCCTTGCAAGCGCATGTACGTTGGGTCAATTCTGATGAAATTGAAAAAGAGGTGGAAATTAAGGCAGTAACACGTCAAGATTTGATGGTTGCAGAAGTTGCTGTAAACCAAATTCTGGAATCACCTTGGCCAGAAGTTCCGACGTTCGAAGGACCTGGTTGGTTCAGCGACGTCGTGTTTGACATTTAGGTGGGAATCCCTAGGTGGACGCTCGTACTCAAAGGCCGTATCTACACACTTCCTCCGTCCCGGATCCCCACAGCACCCATGGCCCCAGGTAGGGATGCTCCGTTCCCGGCCTGACCTGTTCCCCCGGTTATCTGATTCCCGTTTCCCTCCGGAAACGGTTCACAACACCCGGATCATGTGGGGGCGAGACATCTACGTCCGCATGCAGGAACCCATGAGCCGCTTTCGCCGCCCCAAGGCATTCAGCCCACCATGAAGACGATTTGTGGTACAGGGTACGCCTAGCTCCCCACCTATCCCAAAGGACCCTGCAACTGACTCTATTTCAATCAAACGATGAAGATGTTCAGACTTCTTCTTCGTATTTTGATGGGCAGGAGGTCTTGATGGTCTCTGCTTCAACGACGTACATTCCATCAATGTACTGGAAGATTCCCTCTGCATACACAGTTCTGTTGTCACCCAATCCGTTGGAGATTGAACCAGCGTTTGAGTAGTCGATAAGCAAATCAAATTCTGAGCCTTCCAATACGAACGTCATCGTCGTCTCATTGATGCTTCCATCACGAATTTCACCACGAACCGCAACCTCTCCATCGATAAGAGCGGCCTTATCTTCCATCAGTTGGTCTACGGTTAATGTCGGCGCAGGAGCTTGGAGAAAAATTGTACCAAGAACGGCAATCGTGACAACTCCACCAATCAACAGCAATCGGTTGCGATACGACAACATTGTATCACTTCACACGACTGGACTGATGTATTTCAATATCTGCTCATGATGATTGTCGATGGTTCAATCCAACAGCTTCAGAAAGCGTGTCCATGTTGTGCTGTCGCATCTTTCGATACAACCCATGAACGATTGACTTCGTTAAACCAGGACCTTCAAACACAAATCCAGCATAGGCTTGGAGTAATGTTGCTCCAGCGGTGATTTTCTCCCAAGCATCTTCAGCGTTCATGATACCACCGACACCAACGATGGGAAGTTTTCCTTGCGTATAGGCATAGACGTGAGCAATCATGTCCGTGCTCTGCTGGCGAAGAGGTGAACCGGAACAACCACCTTGTTGCTTGTAGACGTTGTGTTCCTGATTTGGTCGATTGAGCGTCGTGTTTGTTGCTACAATACCATCAATCCCACAGGCCATTGCCGTATCCACAATGGCATCAAGTTCGTCGGTTGAAAGATCTGGTGCGACCTTGATCAAGAGTGGTTTCTTTGGCTGATCGTGTTGTAGGGCATTCTTTTGGTTCACGTCATTGCATGAATTGAGAATTTCTTTCAGATGGTCGCCATGTTGTAGTTCACGTAGACCAGGCGTGTTCGGGGATGAGACGTTGATGACGAACACGTCGATGTAGGCCCACAAACGCTGCATCGTTGTGGAATAGTCCGATGCCGCATCGTCAAGAGGCGTCAATTTGGATTTCCCAAGATTGGCCCAGACCGGTTTAGTTTGTGGTCCTGAACGTTGAAGTTGATTTGCAACTTTCTCACTTCCTGGATTGTTGAATCCCATTCGATTGACAAGGGAGCGATCAGCTCCGTGACGAAACATTCTCGGTTTTGGATTTCCTGCCTGTTCGAGCATCGTGACCCCACCAATTTCAGAAAATGCAAGCCCGATGGACTCCCACCCACGAAGGGCCTCTGCACGCTTGTCCATACCGGCTGCTATACCGAACGGATGATCAAAATCCAATCCAAAACAATGCGTTGGAATGTTTTTCTTTGGCTTGTAGAGGAGGCGAAGCATTGCACGAAACACAGGATTTGATGATGCTATGCGTAGCATAAGAAGCGAACGTGCGTGGGCTTTTTCCGAATCCTGAATGGCCAAAAGTGGCTTTGAAAACCAGCGAAACAGCCTGCCCATGGGCAATGGTCGAACCGATATCCTTCAATCCTTGCGTTTCTTCGGTGGGTTATGGAGGAGAATTCAGCAAGATGGCTTGCAGTTCGTGAAGCGTGCAGACGCATCCTTACAGAAGAGGGTTTGATTCTGAACATCCCTCAAACGCATGTGGCATCATGGCATCGTTTGATTCTCAACATGGCGGATTCAATGCCACAACGATTGGAATTTCCTGAGATTGTTGCTGGACCATTTTCTGTTGTAAGAGACGACCAAAATCTGTTTGATTTTCAAACGGATGTTCCAAGTGATGAAACCGCTTTGTGGCTACCGTTTGATGTAGAAGAATTGATTACTGATTTCATCCAGATGTGCTCTGAATTATTGCTCGCAGGTTATCCAGGATGCAGCGGTTGTGGGTACCGTGATGATGAAGAAAAATGGAATGAATTAGCGCATCGTAATCGCACCAAAAATTCCCGATAAATTCATCAGATAACATAAGTTATCTGTTTGTATTTCAATACTGGCGAGCCTTCAAGTACAGTCGACAAACGCATTGAAAACATGAGCATCGTTGTCCTCGCCGAGAAACCTAGTGTCGCCGAAGATATTGCAAAGATGCTCAACATAAACAAAAAGGAAACAACGCATTGGTCTGGAAACGACGTTGTTGTAACATGGGCCGTCGGTCACATGCTGGAGCTCAAATACATGGATGATTACAATCCTGAGTTCAAAAATTGGAGGAAAACTGCAGCAGATTTACCATTCGTTCCCGATGAATTTGAATTCAAACCAAAATCAGGTTCGACACGTAAACAACTTACAGCAGTGAAGAAACTTATGAGCGATAAAGCAGTTACAGAAATTGTCAACGCTTGTGATGCTGCACGTGAAGGAGAACTCATTTTCCAAACAATTTACCGACACTCCAAATCCAAATCGCCTGTATCTCGGATGTGGCTCCAATCCATGACAAAAGAAGCCATTCAGCGTGCGTGGGATGAACGCAAACCGGCATCTGAGTACCAGAATCTTGCTGACGCAGCTTACAGTCGTAGTTACGCCGACTGGCTAATCGGGATGAACGGTTCACGGATTGCCGAGGTATTTCTTCCAAAGAAACGGACTGAACGAATCTCCCTCGGACGAGTGCAAACAGCAACACTCGCAATGCTTGTCGATCACGAAATTGAAATCCTGAAACACATCGCAACACCGTTTTGGACCCTTAATGCCCAGTTTGAGGGCACTGATAGCTCGTGGAACGGTCGTTGGGAAGGAGGGGCCGCAACTGAGGATACCAAAGCGCATTGGATTCTTACCGCTGAGGATAAGGAACGAATCCAAGCGCTCATCGATTCAGGTGAACAAGCCACAGTTACACAAAAAGTGACAACGAGCAAAGAGCGACCACCATTGAACTATGATTTGACCACGCTCCAACGACAGGCAAACTCAATGTTTTCTTGGCCGGCGAAGAGAACGCTCAATGTTGCTCAAGCGTTGTATGAGCGCCATAAACTAACGACCTATCCACGTACTGATTCTCGCTTCTTACCAACCGACATGAAAGAAACCATTGACACGACGTTGTCCAACCTTGGACAATTGGATGACATGTCAGGCTTTATTGATACCTTAACGAAAAACGGCATGCAAAATGTTGGACGAAATTTCAATGATGCAAAAGTCAGCGATCACTTCGCCATCATTCCAACTGGAAAATTGCCTACTTCCGCTCTTTCCAAAGACGAAAAGCGACTCTACAACATGATTGTTCGGAACTTTATTGCCTCCTGGTATGGTGAAGCAATCATCGAGAAACAAAAAAGGACAGCAAATTTGGGAGGGGAGGTATTCAACAAAGAAGCCCAACAATATACCACACTAGGCTGGAGAGAGGTTGTGACAAAAAATCTCAGTCACCCAGAAGGCTGGGGCACGGTTTCAGCGGAGAGTCCACTTGCTTCTGTTTCATCCCATGAATGGAATGAAGAAAAATCGAAGCCACCCACACGCATCAAGGAAGCACGACTTTTGTCACTCATGGAAAAGGCTGGAAAAGATATCGCAGATGAAGATCTTGCTGAAGCGATGGCAGGTAAAGGCCTTGGAACTCCAGCCACCCGAGCAGATACGATCGAGAAATTGCTTTCTCGGGGCTACATTTCACGCCAGCAATCCGGAGCGCTTAATGCGACACCACACGGCATTCGTATCATCGAAATACTGCGTCGAATCCCGGTTGAATGGATCACATCTGCCGAGCTTACAGGCGAAATGGAATCCGCATTAACAGCCGTGCAACGAGGAGAATTGGAAGCCTCAAAATACATGGAAAACATTGTCGAGCAGACCACCGATTTGGTAACTCGAGTCAGAGACCATGATCGAAGTCAGTTGTTTGTTCAAGATTCATCAATTGGCAACTGCCCTCAGTGTGCATCTGCGATTGTTGAAACAGCACTCTCCTACACCTGCGAAAAGAATGAAGGAAAGGAAAAGGGGTGCTCGTTTGTGTTCTGGAAGGATACCAGCGGAAGGTGGTTTGATCGTTCAACGGCGAGGCGACTGCTTGAACAAAAGGAATTGACCGACTTGCATGGATTCTTTAACCGAAATGGGGAAGCCTACGAGACTTCCGTTATCATTTCGAATGAAGGGAAAGTAACATCCTCTAAATCGACTGGTAATCGAGCAAATTCCTCTGATGAGGCGCTTTGTCCATGTCCGAAATGCAATGGTACAATTCGTGAAACCGATACACACTATGCTTGCGATCAAGATGCATGCAAATTCTCAGGCGTTGGAAAGGTCATTTGTAAGCGAGAAATCAACAGAGACGAGGCAAAATCAATTTTGGTCGATGGTAAATCTCCACTCATTGAAGATTTTATTTCACGTCGAGGTCGTCCGTTCCCTGCTTATCTTGTCCTTGAAGGCAACAAAGTTGGGTTTGAATTCCCTCCACGAGAAGCCGCGGCAGATGCTCGTCGATTTGACGTTGTGCCCGGCGTTGTGGCCATTTGTCCAAAGCATGGTGCAGAGATCTACGAAACTGAGACGCATTTCCGACCTAAAACAAGTGCAAGCGGTTGTAAAATAGACATCGCTCGTGAAATCTCCAAGCGTGAAATTACGCGAGAAGAAGCGAAACAACTTATCGAAAAAGGAGAAATTGGTCCCTTTGATGATTTGATTGCAAAGAAATCAGGAAATCCTTACACAGCAATTCTTTGGCTCAAAAAGAACGAACGTGTTGGATATCGATTTGCAAAACGGTAGTCGCAGAAGAAACTTCTTGAAGTTCGGTCCGCCGTATTCAGCACATGGACCATGATTACGACGTTGTCATCATCGGTGCTGGTCCAGTTGGCGGTTATACTGCACGTATGTTGTGTGAACGTGGACTTTCTGTTTTGATGGTCGAAGAACACAATGAAGTTGGAAGGCCTTTCCAATGCGCAGGTTTGGTAACGCCAAGTGCAATGGATGCAGTCGAAGCATACGATACAGTCGTTGAGGATGTCGATGGGGCGCTTATTCATGGACCATCTGGCACACTTGTACCTGTTGGACGTGAAGGCGAATTGAGAACGTATGTTGTTTGCAGAAAACGATTCGATCAAACCGTTGTCCAACAAGGGCTTGAGGCAGGTGCGGACCTTATTCTTGAATCTCAACCAACATCTGCAGATGTTGTCGAAGACGGTGTAGTCATCGATATCGTCAACCAACGCACTGAGGAAACAACGACGTTGAAAGCAAAATTGCTTATTGGTTGTGATGGAGCCCATTCATGGGTACGTCGTCGATTTAAGATGGGCCATCCGAAAGAAATGATGATTGGGTTCCAAACCGAAGTGATTGGCTATGAAGGCCAAGATGGTTGGCTTGAAATGTACAGTGGTTCAAGTATAGCTCCTGGATTCTTTGCGTGGGTGATTCCATCAGGAAATGGCACACATCGAATCGGTCTGTGGTCAAAAGCTGACCTTCTCGATGGGCGTACAGTACTTGACTGCTACAACGACCTCCTCAAGCATCCATTGTGGAAAGACCGATTTGAAAACATCACAGAAACCGCACGATACTGTGGACCAGTCCCCTCAGGGATGATTCGTAGACCCTTCAAAGATCGAGTACTCGTCATTGGTGATGCCGCAGGTATGGCGAAACCGACGACTGGCGGAGGGCTCGGACCTGGTTTCAAACAGATCTCATCAATTGCTGACAAACTTGTCAAACATGTCAACCTGAATCAGTTATCTGAAAAGGATTTGAAATCAGTCACAAAATCCTCGTGGCCCAAAATGAAGAAGGAACAAGATCGTGCACGAGCGCTAAGAGATCTCCTTGTTTCTACCCGAACGGATGAAGAGTTGGACGAACATTTTGCGAATTTTGCGAAGCCTGAGGTGATATCTCTCATCAATGAAATCGGCGATATTGAAAAGCCAGTTCCGTTAGGTCTCGCACTTTTGAAGAAAGTTCCAGCATTCCGTAAATTGGCTTTGCAAGCAGGAGTCAAGCTTCTGTTCACCTGAGGAGAGCATATGTCATCATGGTCAATTGTTCATCGCGTTCGCTATCCTCCGTTTGATGATAAACGATTGAATGCGAATGCTGCACCAATCTTTGAAGATGAAATCGCCTCCAACCTCAGCGATGATGAGGTAGTCAACGTGCTGCCACCTTACACCATTCAAAGTTCAGAAGGATGGTTGATTGAACGAACCATTGTTAACAAGGATGGAGAAACGTATGATGGAATGACTGAATTCCGTACAGATAGCCAACCATTTGTTAAACTTGTAAAACAACAACGAAGAGGTTGGTACATCCTTCCAAACAAACTCCATGGCATTGCTCGAAGAATGGTTAATGCTGCGGTAATTCTTCTTCTCTCGACACTTGTCTACCTCTTCCTGGAACCGTTGCTAAGTAGCTTAGGCATACCAAGCGTTGGAACGAAAAGCCTACAGATTGGCCTTCTAGATTACCCTATTCTAAGCATCATTGTTGTGCCCATACTGATGCTACCAATTGTACTCCGATTAATTGCTAATTTCGTCGATCTCAAACGTCAACAAGACTTCTTTCGAGCACCAATAGAGCAACCAGTTGTCGAATTTGATCACCCAATCGTAAGTGGAAAGCCATTGTCCGGTCATATCAAATTGCCCAGTGAGTTGCCAGATTGGAAATCGATATCCTGTCATTGGCAAGTGGGTACGCTCCCACCGTCAAGAGAGGCTCTCATTGAACTTTCCAATACAACGGAGGGTTCACAACCGCCTGTGGGTCTATCTACACCGTTACCCCATCACTGGGAGGCAAGTCTGGATGATGGTACTGCGGGTGGTGAAGATTCGCCAATCGAGAGAAAGGATATTCAAGGTGGCGTCTTTTTACGGCCCATGCGATTTTCTGCCGAGGGTGGTTCCTCGAGAATTGAAGATGATGGAACATTTTCCATAAGTCCCCCTAACCAATCGTGGCCTGGAACGGTCAATTCACCACTGCACCGCATCCATTGGGAATTTATTCTAAAAATTAAACGAAACAAGCAAATGCCTCTGCTTTGGGTATGCCCAGTTCATGTTCAATTTCCGGATTCAATCGTTCACCTGGAAGATCTAGAGATCAACGATCCCAGAACAGAACAGTTCTTCATCGGCGAACGTTAGATTCATGTCCTTCAGGGGCATGTATGGTACATGGCCAACAAGCCTTTCCTTGCAGTTTTGCTTTCGTTGTTAATGCTATCCGGTTGTTTCGGAAACAGTGACACGAATTCTGAGATTGTTGAGGAAGAGCCTGCACCTATCCCATTCACATTAACAGCAGAATGGGATAGAGAATCAATTACTGGCGAACTTGATGAAATTGCAAATCTAAACGTACTCCTTGAGACAACAGGCGTCGGTGATTTTTCAGTCGAGGCAAGCATACTCCACTCAGGTGTAGCTGTCAGCCAATCTGACTACAGCATAACGGAAAAGACAACAAGTATTTCCATTGTATTACTACCAAAGGAACCAGGTACCTACACTGTCGATCTAACGATTTTTCCAACAATGGGAGAACAGATTAAAATGACAAATACAATCGAAATTCTCCTACCAGAAGAAGGAACGACATCGATTGTTGCACCACAATTCCTCGTCGTTGAGGCTGCAATGCTTATTCTTCAAGGTCAAGTGCTGCATGAAGCGTTGGAAACCTGCACAACCGTGATCGAAATCAATGAAGAAGATTCATCGGTGACAACGAACACACTACCTCTACAGGATGACGGTAGCTTTTCCTACATTTTGACCGATCTTGACGTACGTACAGAGACATTCGTTGTTCGAACAAGTGCAGTATGTGGAGAATACACGCTTACTGAGGATTCGAAGAACATCACCATCATCGTTGAAGAAAACAACGATGCAGATGGAGATGGTATCCTAGATAGTGTTGATTTATGTCCAGATGGTTATGGTGAATCGGACGGATGGGCATCAAATGCTCAAAGTGATGCTGATCAGGACGGTTGCAGAGATTTCGACGAGGACCTAGACGATGATAACGACGGAATTCTGGATGCCAATGATGGTTGCACATCGAGTCTGGGGTGGACAAGCACGCTTGAGAACGATCGTGATCGAGATGGATGTCATGACGATACCAACGATGACGATGATGATGGTGATGGTATTCTCGATGTCGATGATGCCTGCTTGGATGGTGAAATCAATTGGCCTGCGAATCTCTACAACGACTGGGATCAGGATGGTTGCAACGATCTCCTCGAAGATTCTGATGACGATAACGATGGTGAATTTGATGCAACAGATGGATGTCCGAAAGGTCGTTCAAATTGGCAATCAGAGCGAACAACGGACACGGATTTCGACATGGATGGTTGCTACGATGCGACTGAAGACGTAGATGATGACAACGATAACGTCAACGATGTCAATGCAACTGGGGCAACATTGGATTTGTGTCCAACGACGCCGGCCAATGCTACGGATGTTGATGAATTTGGGTGCGCTGCCATCGAACGTGATACCGACGGAGATGGTGTGAACGATTTGATCGATGCATGTGAAGGTACACCGAGCGGATTAACGGTTAACACAGTAGGATGCGCTGACCTCGATGGTGATGGTGTGTTTGCCAATGTCGACATTTGTGCTGACAGTCCTGAACGTTGGACGATTGATGTTGATGGTTGTGCCATTGTCCAAAGGCCAGTTCAATGGACAACAGGCACTTCTGTTAATGGCCCAATGGACATCGTACCAACCTTTACAGTACCAACGCTCGATGGCACGTTCACATTTCAAAACAAGTGGACTGGAAATGATGTCTATCTGTTCATGTTCAAGTATACAGACGGAAGTGGAAACTCGAATTCTGCAACATGGTCTACAAATCCGGGCACATTTATTCGCAACCTACCTGATAACACCCATCTGTTCTACGGCTCATTTGACTCAAGCTACCACAACGATGTCCTGTCGCGAAAGAGCGATGTTGAGGCACGCCTCAACCCAAGTGAGGAAGAACAGTGGGATGGCCGTATACATTACATCGATATGGATGCAAGCAACATTCAAGGCGGCTTAGGCCAAATGATATCCAACTTCAACAGTCCATTCTTCATGGGTATCGATCGTTTCCAACGTGCACGCGATACTGGCTCAATTTATGCATGGGTTTCACAAACGAACGATCCATTCCACTACACATATGAACCACATCAATGGAACGCCGAATTCGAACCAGAAATTCGAATGCAGGATTCAGGTATTGATGTCGTCACCCTCTACGATTTCGATCGACATGCTGGTGGGTGGGGAGCAAATCACAATTCGTACAGGAATACGACTTTTACATTACCAGAGAATCTATCGTCGTATGACACGCTCGAAGTGTTCCATGAACATGCCTGTGATGAAAGAGCAAACCGGTATCAAAAGAGCGATGGAAGTTATGGAGGATGTCATGAATGGGATTATCTTGCACACCTCTACATCTGTGATGCAGATAATTCATCGATTTGTGGAACTGAATTTATGCGCTGGATTACAACGTATGGTCGCGAAGGACGTTGGTTAACCGATATTAGCCCGTATTTGTTCATGCTTGAAGACGATCAAGAGCGAAGATTCAGATACAAAGGTGCAAACAAAGGAGACCTTACCATCAAATTCCTGTTTTCAAATTGGGGAAGTGGTGAGCGAGCATTTGATGCTGAGTTTGGTTTCACTGGAGGACAATTCGATGGAACATACAACAATGAAAGTCGATATGTTCGGAGCTTGAATTTCACTGTTCCAAGTGAAACGACCAGAGTCGAGATTGTTGCAACCATCACGGGTCATGGTTTCCAGAAGGACGATGCGAATTGTGCTGAATTCTGTGACCATCAACACCACTACTACATGGATTCACACCACACCTATGAGTGGCATCCTATCGTGTATTCGAGCACTGGCTGTGAAAACGAAGTCAACAATGGAGTCGTTGCCAATCAATTCGGTTCATGGCCGTTTGGAAGAGCAGGTTGGTGTGCTGGCCAGGATGTCAAACAATGGAGTTTCGATATCACTTCTTGGGTTGACATGAATGGCCAGAACAACGAGTTGACCTATCGAGGTCTCTTCAATGGACAAGAGTACAATCCAACTGGTGAATCAAGCAAAGGTGGACGAAACATCGTCGCTGAGATATGGGTCGTGTTTTACACCAACTCAACCACTTGACGTGGTGGTTGACTGATCGTCTCAGGTGCATTGACGAGAGCGTCAGGTGTTTCAAGTAACTCATAATCACTGTTGCGTCGCTTCGGGGTAAATCCTGCACGTTGAATCGAAAGTTGTAATTCGTATTCCGTTGCACTAAATTTTGTCGTTCCCGAAGCGGAGACCACGTTCTCTTCCATCATGGTTGAACCTGCATCATCAGCACCTGCGAGCAAGGCCATCTGTGCAATTCCCATCCCCATCGTCGGCCATGATGCTTGAATGTGGTCCACATTATCCAAGAACAAACGAGCAATCGCAACATGGCGCAAGTATTCCGTTGAACCAGCGCCTCGTTCAAACTTGTTTTGACCACGATTTCTTTTTCCGAAGGTGTTGGTTTCCAACTGCACAGGCCATGCAATAAAGGATGTGAAGCCAGGCAACCCAAGCGAACGGATTTCTTCTTGCTGTTCTCGAATTCGATGAAGATGTTGAACTCTGTCTGCGTTTGATTCACCAAATCCAATGACATTGGTTGCGCTGGTTGTCAATCCAAGAAGCTGGGCTTCTTTCATGACACGCAACCAGTTGTCAGGATGTCCCTTTTTTGGAGATACATCCTTTCGTACAGACTCAACAAGCATCTCAGCTCCACCTCCGGGTAGGCCATGCATTCCAGCATTCTTGAGGTGTTCCAATACTGTCTGAGTTGGCAATTCAGTGACTTCAGCTATTCCTTCAATCTCGATAGGCGAAAAGCAATCCAAATCAATCGTTGGATGGCGTTCTCGCAGCGCTTTGATGAGATCGATGTACCAACTAAATTCAAGATCAGGGTTCACGCCCCCTTGCATCAAAATACGAGAACCTCCAATCGCCTCAAGTTCGTGAATACGGTCATGTATTTCATCGTAAGATTGCGTATAGGTCTCTTCGTGACCAGGTGGCCGATAGAAGGAGCAAAATTGGCAGTTGATCGTGCAGACATTGGTGTAATTGATGTTCCGATCGACGAGATAGGTGACTTCATTCGAAGGGTTATGTAGACATCTTCGATGATGGGCAGCTGTCATCAACTGATGTAGAGGAGCGTCATTGTAGAGTTCAACGCATTCGTCGATAGTCAAACGAAACGTTTCGTCCGAAGATAGAATCCTTTGCAGCGTCTCTAGCCAAGCCATACGGCCACCTCAAAGACTTCCAACAATTCGTTCAATATCATCAATTGTTTTTGGACAGGAAATGGTCAAGACGTCAGGATCCCCATTTGTTACAAGGACATCATCTTCAATGCGAATCCCAATGTTTGCATATCGCTCCGGGCAATCGACATCAGGACGCCAGGCACCAAAGTATAGCCCGGGTTCTACGGTTAGAACCATTCCTTCCTCAAGCAAACGTGGTGAACCATCTGGCTTGTAAGTACCCACATCATGTACATCCAAACCAAGCCAATGTCCCGTGTTGTGCATGTACCATTTGCGTAGTTCACCAGTTTCAACATCAAGTGCTTCATCCAGTGTTTGCGTAATGACTCCAAGACGAATCAATCCCTCAGCCAGTGCTTTTCGAGCAACTTCGTGTGGCATGTTGTATGGGTTACCTACTCGACACGCGTCGATGGCTTTCTCTTGAGCATCGAGAACGATTTCGTAAATTTCCTTTTGTGCATCTGAAAAAGTCCCTCCAATAGGCCAGGAACGTGTAATATCTGCTGCGTAACCTTGGTACTCCGCACCAGCATCAATCAAAATAATCTCGTCAGATTGACATGGTGAATTATTGACGGTGTAATGGAGAATCGTTGCATTTTCACCGCACCCAACGATGGATGGATAAGCCCAACCACTCGTACCTCCGTAAACAAAGAATCCCTCTATGATGGATTGAATTTGGAATTCATGTATTCCGTCTTTGCTCGCTGCCATTGCCAATTCGTGTGCTTTCGACGAAACTTCTGCAGCATAACGCATCTGTTGAATCTCCTCATCGGATTTACGCAATCGCATCTCTGCGATGCGACGGCTGGGATCTTCGACACTGATTGGACCGGAACCAAAGTGCTGGCGCTTTCGGTCACGCTTCTCAACTGCAGACATCACGATTGAATCGATGCGAGGGTCAATTCCAGGACGGACGTGTACTCGCACTGACGACTCGAGGAGACGCTCAAGATGGAGGCACATATCATGAGAAGAATCAGCACGGTCGATTGGCCAATCTCGCAATGCACCTTCTGTTCCAGGACGTCGTCCTTCCCAAATTTCCATCAGTGTATCTTTTGGTTGAACAAAAAGATGTGAAATCCATTCTCCATCAACATGGTAAAACATCAACGTAGCTTCTGGATCTGTCCAACCGCACATGTACATCATGTCACTTGAGGAACGGTACGGATAATGCACATCGTTGCTTCTCGTTGCCTCGGGTAAAGAGGAGACAATGATGAGATCGTCAACATCGAGTTGCGAGAGCAATCGAGCTTGTCGTTCCCGATAGACCTCCTTCGATAGAGTAGGTGGTTTCTCTGGCAACGTCCCGTATGCCTCATCGAACATGGTGCTCATAATATCATCCAAACGTCACAGTTCTTTAATCAATTCTTTGGCTCTTTGGCCCGTTCAGTCCATTTTGCAAAGCCCGTGTTTGATTCGGATTGATTGCGTTGACGTATGTAAACAAGTAAAGCAATAGAGAATACGAAGAGAAGTGAAACTGTCGATGCGAGAATCGAACCAGAATTCGATTCAGAATCGAGATCCTCTTGTTGGACAACTTGGAAGAACAATTCAGAGGATTGTCCATCATCATCCGTAACTTGTACCCTTATTTCCCGATAATTGGTTTGTTGAAGGTCTTCAGATGCGAGGAAGGATTTACCGCTGAAGAGTGTTTTTCCATCGACGAACCACGTGTATTCGAGGGTATCTTGATCGTTGGATGTGTCCATTGTTTCATTCGCACTAAATGTCCAGTTGCCAGAAGATGGAATTGTAACGATTGAATCGTTTTCTACAAGGAACCCATCGAATCGGATTTCGATCATCGGACCGACATTTCTGACACTCACGTTATGATTTACTGTCACCAAATGACCACCAATATCACGAACCAAGGCATTGACACGGTATACTCCTGCCTTTGTCGGTTCGAAGTGCAAACGATTGTCCTCAAGGATCTCTGATTCCAAAACAGCACGGGGCGTACCGTCTGGTTCTGTGATGCTCCACGTGATGGTATACGCTGATCCTTCGTATCCGTCATCTACATCGATATCAACCAAGATTGGTTGAGATTCAATGACCTCATCGATAGCCGAGAGGTTCACAACAGGTTTGGATTGATCAACAACAACAAACTGTGTGATGTTGTTCGATAATGTGAGATAAAGATCTTGAATCTGTACCTGCAAGAGATAATACCCATCTTGAATCGATTGTGCATCGGCATCAACCTCGATTGAAAGTATCTTGTCGAATGTTACATCTGTGCTGTGGAGACTTTTGTAGGATTCCGAACAGATGCCAAATGGTGCAGGACAAATCCGAACGTTTGAGAGAATCTGTTCGTTTTCATCGAACGACTCAATTTGGAACGGAGGCAGCAAAAAACTGAATGACAAATCAAGTGAATTGTCATTGAATATCTTCGTTGAATACATTTGGCTGCTACTGGTGTCCAAAGCATGCTTCAATACTGGGCGATGGTGCTCATCGCCAATGTATGCAATCAAACCAAATGAAATCAAATCTGTCTGCTCAAGCAACGATATTTCGATGTAACAAGTGCAATCTATTGAGTCCAGACTGAAAGCATGTTCCCATGACCACCTTGTCAGTTCAGTAACTGAATCAGTATAGGGAACGACTCGGTCAAGGTAAGGGCTTGAAGCAATGAGATCCCATTGGTCAGGTTGGGAAATATTCCAAACAGTAATCTCTACTGAAGTAAGAGGAACAGTTGAGTCACCAGACAGATTCAGGTTTGAAGCAGCATGCATTCCATCGACTTGGTCGAATGAAATCTCTGGTTCCGTTGCTGTATTGGTTGCAGTCCCTGCGAAGGATACGACGTTGAACATCAAACACAAAACGAGCAAATGAGCTGTTTTGGTCCTTCTCAACATACTTCACTGACCTTCAAACGGATCGCACAATTCACCTTGACCAGGGAAACTGACTGGGTTTCGTGGGTTAGTATCCCACTTGAACTCACAGTAATTTGTGTGGCCGTCGCCATCACTATCCACAAGCCGGTCTGCCCCATCAAATGGGTCAAATTCAAAGTGATACTCCCAACCGGTAGCCATTCCATCATCATCGTGATCCATGTAATACACTTCTGGGCCGTCTTCCCAAGCGTCACCATCTGTGTCGTTGCTTACTGGGTTTGTACCGTTTTGCAATTCCTCATAGTTGGTGTAGTTCTCGAGGTTGTTGTAGAACTTCATTCCATCAGGTGTATCAGGGTCAATGTTGCACTCAGCATTGGTTGAATCATTGTAACCTGGGCAGTATTTCCTAATCAGACCTGTACGGTTGAGACCATCCTGATCTGGGTCTTCCTCTCCATCATTGATTCCGTCAAGGTCACTGTCTGCCATTGAAGGGTCCATTACACCACGAGCGCCGTATGCATTGATGGTCGCATTATCAACGAGATTATTGTTGATTGCTTCGTACGAGTATTGCACTTCCCAACCATCCGGGAGTTTGTCACCATCAGTATCATCGTCGACTGGGTTTGTATTCCAGTTTGTAGGAGATTCAGCACCATTCGGCAGCGTATCGTTGTCAATATCGTATGTATCATCCTTCAACGAATTGAGAGAAGGGTCAAGAGCCCAACGCCCTTTGCATCCATCGCAGAGAGGGTTGCCGGGCATGTCAAATCCTGAGAGATTCATTTCATGAACCTCGTACTTCTTCTGCAACTCAAAGCCACCGAGCCAATTGATCCAAACATAGCCCCCAGGTTCCATTAGACAACTGTTGGATGTACTCTCGGTGCATCCGGGTCGATCCCAATTTGAGATTGCAACCCATAGAGAGTGGGAATTGGTGTTCTCTTCTGTGGACTTGACTTGCATTTCCCATCCATCAAGCATTCCGTCAGCATCCGTGTCGTTGATCAGTGGATTGGTTTCGTATTGGAACGGTCGTGGAACAAACAGAATTTCATTGCCATCGATTAGACCGTCGTCATCCGTATCCGAGTTGTTGGCATGCGTCACGAAGTTATCTGCACCAGCGATAACCTCCTCTCCGTCTTCAAGTCCATCGTTGTCGGTGTCAAACATACAAGCCGAGGTAAAGTATTGTTCACCTTCGAAAATGTAGCCGAGTACAGCTTCTTGCTGATCACTTTCACCGTCACCATCTGTATCAACGTTGGAAGCGTTGGATCCTTGACCATCGCAGGCCGAGGAGAACTCAACAAAGTCCGAAAGGCCATCCGAATCAGTATCAGCAAGTCCTGGATCCGAAACAACCCACGTCAATTGCACGCCTCGGTTGACAACCAGAATCTCCCAGCCACCGACTTCGATTCCGTCGAGGAGACCGTCGAGATCCGTGTCTCCATGTGTTGGGTCTGTTGAGCGACCAACAGCATTGCCGTTTTCATCAAATCGAGCCTCATATTCCATCAAGTTGGTGAATCGTTCGGATTCTTCCACAACGTTCATCCAAACAAACAATCGGGATTCTACCTGATCACCGGGTGCTACGTTGATATGGTATACGTATCCATCAACAGGAGCCACGAGATAGACGGTTTGCTTGTTACCACCGCCGAGTGTGTATTGGCCTCGTGCAACGGTTGAGTTTGCTGTGACATAATCACCTTTCTCAACATAAACATCGACAACAGTTGTCGTTAGTTCGAGGTCATCAAAGACAACGTCACCATCACCATCTGAATCCCATCCATCGAAATCGATGTCATCGTTTGCGTTGCTTGCGTTCCGTGGGTTAAGAGGATACTCAAGTGTCGTCCGGTTGTATTGGCTCGCTTCCCAACCATCAGGCATCCCGTCTTGGTCTGTATCTTCAGTCCAAGGTGATGTGAAGGATGGGAGCCCGTTTACGAGATCGAATTTGAGGGCAACTTGATACTCCTCAAGATTGTTGAGACCGTCTTCATCCCAGTCGTTGTATCCGTCCGATGCATTGGACGGGCTGAGCAGTTCTGAAACGGCTTTCTGTGGGTTTGAGACGCCGAATGGATGGTTGTCCTTGAATGAGAAACAATACTCGAATCCGTCTGGCATTCCGTCACCATCGGTATCCCAGTCACTTGGCCCGTTGAGATAGCCATCTCCATCCATGTCCGACAAAAACCACGATGCACTCACTTCATCGGCAAATGGAGCAGCGGTTGGAAGACGTTGTGAAGGAGGTGTAATGACAGGTTCACCACAGTTCGAACCAAGTTGGAAATCAAGAATCATGTTGGCGTTGTTGACTTCGAGAATGTCAGGGAGCATATCGTTGTCTGAATCCTTTGCAGCAGGGTTGGTTCCGTATGCTTCCTCTTGGAAGTTCAACAGCCCATCGTCATCGAAATCAAGTACTTGGTCACAGGAGTGACGGCCGAGTGGGCTTTCCAATTCTTCCCAACTTGGCGCACCCTCAAATCCTTCAAGGATGTCTGCAAGTGTTTGCTCGAGTGGGCCGTTGAGAAGTGAACAATCCCAGTTTCCGGACAGAGGATTGAACAATGTTACCGTTCCGTCTGGTGATGAGACGTTCATGGTGTAAATCGATTCCCAACGGTCGTTCAAACCATCGTTGTCTGTGTCTGCTCGCTGAGGATCAGTTCCCAATTCAGCTTCTTGCTCGTTGGTGAGACCATCGTTGTCAGGGTCACCGTACTTTCCTTGGGTTGGGTCAGGCCACGAATCGCTTTCGTTGCTTACTTCTGCACCATCAGCTTGGTTTGTGGAACCAGACTCTTCCTCAGCTTCTTCAGCTTCACCACTGTCAAGTGGATTAAGGCCATGAGCGACTTCCCAACCATCACTCATACCGTCATTGTCGGTGTCAGGATCGTCTTTCAGCGTACCGTATTGAGACTCTTCCAAAACATCAGGCAAGCCATCTCCATCGGTGTCAATTGCATCACCGGATGAAATTTCGATTTGAGGTGTAATCTCTTCTTCAGCAGCGCTGTCAAAATCACCAACGCCCGATGATGTTTGATAGAACCCACTGATACCCACAAAGAGGGATCCAAAAATGAGGGTTGAGATGATTGCTGCGTACGCCATTTGGTTGTGATTAAGTGACATAGGATGTAGCCTCCGCTTCTTGACTACTCTCACGACGACATGGTTCGGTTATGAACCTTGACCTTGTTTGCTCAAAAAAATGAAAGCAAATACGGAGACAATCACTGATTTTCATAATCAAGCAAAGATTGGATTTTGGCGGTAAAAGTATCATTTTCCATTCTTAGCAATAATTGATAGGCTCGCCCATGAGCACGTTCCCACATTCCACACAACAATCCAATCGTGAATGGAAGTTGACTTTGCATGGGTATTGTTAATTCTAAAGTATAGTCCGATGTGTCGTAGTTCGTAACGTGTGCATCGCCCCATCCACGCTCGCAGATGTAATTCTCGATGTATGCGATCCAACTCGATTCTTCGATAATGTAGACGGGTTGTTCACTTTTGAGAAACATGTCAGAAATTGATTGAATAATTGCTCTTAGGAGGTTTTCGAGCGTATCAAATTCGCAGGAGTTTACATCGAACCATTTCACATCCTGTTGTGGGACATAGGGAAGACACCCAAGAAGAAACCGTTCCATCGATTCGATTGGAATCAAGACGACACGCTCACCCTCAAACTTCAATTCATTCATGGAGTGTTGGTCAAGCATCAAGGATGAGTCTGTAATTTTCACCTCACCGTCGATGGACCAAGGCAAAGATTCGACAGGCTTTGGATGAGGTAATTCAGGGGATGCTTCGATTTCAAGCTGTACGGTTTGTGGCCTTGGCTCAACCCATCTCACCTTGAATCGCTGTTCATGATACACTTCTAGGAGGTACTGTCCTAATGCAACAGAAAGCAATGGATGAGCACTTTGGACGACGTTTTGGTTCTCAAGTTGAAAGGCACCCCAACCGAGTTGGCCCCCAATGTGATTGGATTCTTTCTTGAACTTCTTTTTCCGAAACAATCCACCAATTCTAGGCATCGTGTTCTTGAACTCCAAAGAATCAACAACGCCGTTGATGAATGTGCGGCTTAACGGATGATCGATGATGGCTTCAAACTGATTCCACCACGAATGGAATTCGTGTTGTCTCCAAAGAAGGACTTCACCGAACAATGGATGGATAAGTTGGCCACGTTTTGGAACGATGCCCAACGAAACGGTTGGTTCGATGAACCTCACATCCCTTCGTAAGCAGGGATCGATTCGGAATCAAAGCAGTATTGGACATGTTGGAAATCGGATTTCAAGTGCTGAACATCATGACGGACCTGCTCAGGTGCTTCCTGCTTCAGCAAGACTCGTGCATAGAGTGATGCAACTTCCGCCATTTCATTGACGCCCATGCCGACACGTGTCAATTCTTGAACGCCGAGGCGTAGTCCAGATGGGGACATTGCCTTTGTATCTCCAGGGAGCATGTTCATGTTTGTAATTATGCCAGCATCCTCGAGTTTACGTGCAGCGATCGCACCTGCACCTGAATCAGTTTCGCCGTGGCGTGTGAGAACCTGATGCGATGCCGTATAGCCTCTTGACTCGGCGAGAACATCAAACCCTTCTGCAGCGAGTGACTCAGCGAAGGCTTTTGCATTACGGACAATATCACTGGCATAGGCTTGACCAAACGCCTCAAATTCAGCAAGTGCAACGACTTTTCCTGCAACGTGATGCAAATGGTAAGAAGAGCAAACACCAGGGAACATGGCATTGTTGAGGCGTCGATGGAACGACGCGTCTTCGCTTGATGATAGCAGAAATCCTCCTTGAGGGCCAGGGAAGGTTTTGTGTGACGAACCCGTCATGATATCAGCACCTTCACGCAACGGATCTTGGAAGACTCCACCAGCAATAAGTCCGAGAACATGCGCACCATCGTACATCACTGTTGATCCGACCTCATGCGCTGCATCAGCGAGTTCTTTCAACGGTGTAGGGAACAGGAACACCGATTGTCCTACCAGAGTAATTCGGGGCTGTACCTCTCGAATGAGAGCACAAGAAGCATCGACATCGGGTTCCATCCTATCCTCGTCCCATGGATACGTGGAAACATTGAGATCACGCAATCCTACAGCACCCATTCGAGCATGGGAAATGTGTCCCCCATCGGCGGTTGAGACGGCGGTGATTGCATCACCAGGTTTTGCAAGAGCTTTCAGGGCACCAATGTTTGAAACGGTGCCAGAGGTTGATTGAATGTTAGCAAAGTTTGCTTGAAAGACCTTTTTTGCTAGATTGATTCCAATATCCTCGATTGTGTCGAAATCATCACAGCCTTGATAATACCTCTTACCGGGCAAACCTTCTGCATATCTCCCGTGAAGATCGGAATTAATTGCCCGTTTAACATTGGGTGAAATGATGTTTTCAGAGGCAATCATACCGAGGCCGTGGCCGTACAATCGTGCACTTTTCGCAGATGCATCGAGGACTGCGTTCACCGAATCACGAGGAGAGAGATTTCCCATGCAGGACGCTGGGCAACGAGGTTCATGAATCCTGTGAAGCGACCAACAAGAGTTCAACGCTGACTTGGCCTTCTTGGACCAGAGTATGTGGAGCGTTCGCTTGCGATGGTATGTGTCGGAACATTACGGTCGGAGAGATTCAGGTCTGAAACAGGCGTTCGACTCGGACCAAGGCTCGTAGAGCGGTTGAGTGCTGTGGTCTTTTTCTGGACCATTGCTTGCCGGCCTCGATAGGCAACGGGACCGATCAATCGTTCAAGAGCAGGCGTGTCCGAATCTTCTTCTTTTGGCCTCTTCAGCCACCAGCCTGATGAAAGAATGGAAAGTTTACCTGGTCTGTTTTTTGAGATTGAAAGCGCATTGCGCTTCAATCGTGATCGAATCGTCTTATCGGAATCCTTAGGCAATCGTTCCGTCAACCAACCAGGAAGACCAATGTCCAAAACGACACCATTGACTGTAACAAGGATACCGGACAGCAAAAGATGGGTACCTACCGGAATGTTGTCTCGACTTGGTTTAACCTTCGAACGTTTCATCATTTTTGCATATTGAACCAAGGACCGTTGATCCCGGTGCTTGATTTGTTTACGTTGCTGTCGATTGAAACGGTGCATTCCAAATTGAAGGATGAACAACGTTACAGTTGCAACGGCACCTTCGGCAGCTCCATAAACAGAATCCAAGCCAATGCCTGCAACAATGAAAATCATAGGGAGCAGGAAGAATTGGACAATTCGATGAATAAGCGATGATGAATAACGTGGTGTCATCCCTCTACGAACGGCTTCGTGGTTGACGATCATAACATTGGCATTGATGGCTTCATCAATTCCACCTTTCGTTGCTAAACCTGCTACTGGGTTGACTGGAGCATCATCGAGCCATCGTCGCAAAGACTTTCCTTTTTCAAGAACCAATGAAACCTCAATGTCTTCCGCATCTGCTTCGTGACCGAGTATGACTGAGAGTGCCTTGACACGAGGGTCGTTAACATCACTTTCACGCAGTTCTTTGTAAATTGAGAGGGCTTGATGCCAATCGCCTCGGTCCAGCAGACACAATGCTGCAGCTATTCGAGGTCGAACACCAAGCGGATCCTGCTTGACAGATTCCAGAGCCAATTCCAAGGCTTCTTCGTGTTTCCTTTGCATGCGTAGGGTGGCAACATTGGATATCGATGAGACTAGAGAGATTCGGTCCTTGTGCTGAGTGGCTTCCTTCGAAAACGTTGGGGACCAATATCGAAGCATTCGCATCTTTTCATTCAGGTGATCGATGGTCGAGTTGTTCTCCCAATCCCACAAGTCATCCTCATCAACGCTACCGTGCCATGGATCAATCCATTCACAGATGAATGCGAGAAGTTCAGGCTCATCGTATCCTTCAGGTTGTTGCAGGCCACGTAATGCACCTCGAGCTGCATCCAATCGACGAGTCGCGATGTAGCCCGTAGCGATGAGCATCCTTGCCTCGTCATCGTCACCACCTGATTGAGCGAGAACTTTCTTTGCTTCTTCGATGGCTTTTGGCCACAATCCTCGAATGGCACAAGACCACATCTTTGCTCGTGCTTTTTCATGACGAACCAAGGATTGGTCGCCTTCGATTGATTGTTTTTGGAAACGAATGAGGGCGTCCAGATCCTCCTGCAGAGCAGCGTTATCGATGTATTCACGCATCCAATCGCCACCAGCCAACATAACCGCGCCTTCACGTCGCTCTTCTGGATCCAAATCAAAACGAATCTGGCGAAGAGGCGACAATCGTGCAATTGAGAGCAACCAAGTGAAGAGGAAAACAGCGTTTCCTACTGCAATAAACATCCATGTAGCAAGCAATCGCATTTCTTCATTAAATCCTCGATTTTCCAAGTCGGAAGTAAACGGCATGAGATCCCCGAATTCCTTGTAACAAACGAGGAGGAGGAGGAGCACAGTATAACCAGAAAATCCAGCAAATGCAAATGAAATTTGACGCCCCTGTGCAGCCTCTTCGGTACGAATTTCACGCGGTGTATCAAGCGTAACACCAAACATTCCGCCGAATGTCTGCCCACCAAGAATCAAGTTTCTTGTAAGTTCAAAAATAAACGCTAGACCAACAATCGCAATGTTCAACGAAAGATAGAACGACAGGAATTGAGGCATGGATTTAATGAATTCCCAATGGAACAAAAACTCGGAAATAAGATCAATCCGTACATAGATGGAGTGACCAATGATTCCACCAAAATTCAAGATATCTTCACTGTTGTCTGGACTGTTGTAGAGGACATGAAACACGGTCACAATTCCATTCAATGCCGTAATTGGCATGGTAATCAAAAACAAGACAAGGAGCAAGGAAAACAATCGGTTGACAAATGAAGGCTTGTCAGGATCGATTGGATTCTTTCGACCGTTCGCTGTTCTCCACTTGTTCACGAGGAGCATGTTCCAGGAGGCGCCCATGATGCGACCGTACGCAAGGATCGTTGGTGCCATGAAGACCAACATGGTAATTGCTAACCAGACAGGAGTGATTCTTCCATCGTTTTGGTTCATACCATAAAAGAGCGCAATCAGGGTAGTAAACAGAAGTATGGAAAGCGTTAGAATACGCCGAACACCAACGCCAATCGAGGTTGCACCGATTCTCGTATCCCCTTTACCGGCCAGTTGAGCGTTCATGGTTTCCCAAGGAGAGATAAGAATTGGAAGAAGGACAAACAAACCAATAATCCACAAGTTCGGCTCGAAATAAACCTCAGGTTGGAAAATAAGCTCGGAAATCAAAAGGAGGACACCGAGCATCCCCATCATGTAGAGTCCAACACCAAAGGCTACACGGCCTTGTTGTAGAATCTCCCGAGCATCGTCAATGGTTCGTGTCAATCGATGTACTTCGTAGAGATTGTCATCAATTTCAAATGCGACTTGCAGCGCTGAAAGTTGTCGTGGAACGAAAAATTTCCACAACAATCCGGCAACAAACAAAGCGGACAACAGAGGGTACAGATAGGTAATATCAAATTCTGTTGGCTGTGCAACCTCCGAGGCTGAAGCTTGCGGAAGGAGTCCCAGGATAACAAGGACACTGCCTAAGAATACCTTCCGCATGGACCTCACCCCGAGATTATTCATGATGAATACTTCGCCGTCGTTCATCAGGCATTGCGGTGTCTACGCAGAAACGCGTCGATGCGGT